>SLCJ01000050.1 GCA_007125835.1 Verrucomicrobiales bacterium
AAATGTCCCCGCCGGGAATCGAACCCAGATCTGAGGTTTAGGAAACCTTCGTTCTATCCGTTGAACTACGGGGACTTTGCGAGGGGTGGCGGGGTGGCCTTTTCGCAGTGTGAAACATGACGCGGGGCGGATGGGGGATCAAGTTGAAAGCCGCGGCGGTGCGGGAATTTTCGGAGATTGGTGTTTTGGTGCGAATTCGTTGTGGGCGGCGGGGAAAAGCTCCGCTAGCTTTCCGGCCATGCATATCAGCGTCTTCGAATTATTCACAATCGGGATTGGTCCTCCGAGCAGCCACACGGTGGGACCGATGCGGGCGGCGGGTTCGTGGTGCGGGCGGAGGATTTGGGGTGCGACGAGGCCCCGCATGGTGGCGGCGCGGATGAGGTGCCACGACCTTTTTCGTCGGCGGCCAAGTTGCTCGGGCATTGTGCAGCGGGCGGCCTGCGAGTGTGCGAGGAAATGCGGGGAAACGAGGAGGCGGTGCGCGAGGCGAACGCAATTTCGGATTTTCTGGTCAGGGTGTGGATGCGATGCGGGGGTGTGTGCGGCGGGGTTGCGCGGCGGAGTTGCGCGGCGGAGGGGGAGTTGCCCGTGGGCCTGAGGGTGCGGCGTCGCGTGGCGTCGCTGCGGGCGAAATTGCTGGCCGACCCGGAAAGCTCACTGCGCGATCCGCTTTCGGTAATGGATTGGGTGAATTTGTATGCGGTGGCGGTGAATGAAGAGAACGTGCATCGAGCGCAATGCCATGGGTGCCGTGAAGGCAATAAATGCAGCCCGGATTGCTCTGCGCGGCGATGGCGTGCATCATGTGAGTCTGGACAAAGTGATCAAGACTATGCGCGACACCGGGCGCGACATGAGCCGGAAATACAAGGAGACCGCGCGGGGTGGTCTGGCCGTAAATGTGGTGGAATGTTGAGAATTTTCAGGATAGACAGAGTTTTCCGGCCCGGCAACGGCTGGCGGGCGGCGGTGGCGCTGATGGGCCTGGCCGTGCTGGTTTGTGCCTCGTGCCAAACGACCGAGGCGTGGCAAAAGCCGGTGGACGACCGTGAGGCGGCGGCGCGGTTGGCTGCCTTGCACGGAGAGGGAGGCGCGGCGGTCGGCGGGGGGGGGAGGGAGGCGGTGGCGCTGGCGGCGGCGGCGGCTGGGTTTGCCCGGGAAGCACCATCGCGTTACCGGATTGCGGGTCCCTCCTGGTTTCATAACGTGAAGGTGAATCTTCGTGTGCGCGAGGACGGCCTCTGTTGGCATCAGATGGAGGATTTGTTTCTGACGCTAGCGCGCTTGGATCCCCAGTGGTTTGATTTGCACAGCGGAGTGCGGGACCAGGGTGACTGGCTTCGCGAGCATCATGCAGTGGTGGTGACAGCAGTGGGCGAGCCGTTTGAGTCGGGCTTGGTCCTGGATCCATGGAAAAGCCCGGGACGGCTGCTGGTGCACCGCGCGCGTGGCGATGGACGCCCGTGGGTTGAGAACAAGCGCCACCGCATGGAGCTGGAGGCGGGCCGCCGCCTGCCGTGGCGGGGGCGGTAACGACGGAGATCCTGATTTTGTTCGATTTGATCCGTATTGCCTGTCATGGCGCCCTCAGCGGCCAGTGGTGATGGTGACATCAGGAGAGGTGATGGAGTGCCACCATTTGCGGGTGGGCATGTCCGGTGGCTCGCTGAGGGTGATGGGGCCGGAAAGGTCGGGGGAGAGGGTGAAGAATTCGTGGTGCGAGAGTCCGGGTTCGAGGAGCACCTCGATGCCCCATCGCATGGTGATCAGGCCGCCCTCGAAGGATGGCGGTCCCAGCGGCAGCGAAAAGGCGAAGCCTCGTCCCTCATCCGTGCCCGGGTGGGGAAATTCCTCTTCTGCGACGACGGCGACTTCTTTGTGCCCTTTGGCTTCGGACTGGTGGAAAAGGAGGACTCTGGCACGACGCACTCGTGTGGCACCGCTCCAGAAAACCTGCCCCTGAATGGTGGCGCCGGGTGGGTAGATCGCGGGCTCGCGGTCGAACTGGATGTCGAGGGTCGGCTTCATGACTGAGATGGCGTGGTGTCGGTGGCGGCGGGCAGCACGTTCAGTGGAATCGAGTCGTTCACATCGGGCCACAGGCGGATTGAGCCATGGATGCGGAGGGTCCAGACAATGGCGTGGCGACCGAATTTCCAGGAGGGCGGGACGGTGGTAGGGAGCGTGACGGTGGTCGCGCCGGAGCGGATTTCCGAGGGGTGTTCGGCGTGGTCGAGGGTTTGATGGAAGAAGACCTGGCGCGCGGTGCTGCTGTTCTTTCCATGGCGAAAGGTGGCGGTTTCCTCTCCGATCAGCTCGATGCGCAAGTCCCGCAGGCGTTCCGACCCGACGGGTAAATCCCATTCCAGCCGCCAGGGCGAACCAAGGCGCGGCTGCCCGGGAGTGGATTGCAGCGCGGGAATCGGGTTGCGCAGTGCGCCGAGGCTGGCGATGGCAACGAAGAGCGCGACGCCCCCGACGAGCATAAAGGGAATCATGAACAAGACGAGGAAAAGCGATGCATCCTCCGACGGCGGGCCAAACAGAAACACAGACACAATGGCGTTCCAAAACAAGGCGAAAAAGACCATGAAGAGAGCTTTGCGGCGTCGGTCGCCGCGCGCACAGAGCTGTGCCGTGGCGGCGGAATCGACGGCAATGGGGGGCAGGCCCGGAGAGGTGGGGTGCTGTGCCGCCGTGCTGCCTGACCTTGTGGAGCCGGTCAGCCCGGCGGTGGCCCCGCTTCCCTTCCGGCGCAAGGTGTAGACCAATCCGCCGAGGCCGACGCCGAAAAAGGCGAGGGGGATCAACGCGAACAGGGCGGCGGCTCCGATTGAGGGATCGACGACGGCCTGCCACGGGCGTTCGGGGTTGACGAAGGAGGTGATGGGTGTGCCGGGCGGGTGTTCCTCGACGCGCCGGGCGTGGGCGCTGCGGTTGCTCGAACTGGAACTCATGAGCGAGCGTGTGTTCGACAGGTAGTCGTGTCCCTCGAACGGATAGCGGTAAAGAATGTCTGCGGAATAGGTGGTGCTATCTGATCCGGAATGGGTGCGCAGGGCGCTCCAGACCACCTCGGCCGGAACCTCGTCCCAGCTCTTCGCCGCCATCCAGTTTTTTGCCATGGGCAGGAAAAGAAAGGCAAAGGTGCCTGCTCCCACCAACGCGAACAGCAAAAAGAAGGGGATGAGAAATTTCGGAGGCATTTCGCCGTCCGGTGTGGCTGTGGTCACCGGTTTGCCTTTGCGGCGGGAGGCGAAGCCGCTCCACATGATGCCGATGCCGATGCTGGCGAAGGTGAGACCGAAGAGGGGGAAAAGGGCGGCGGCGACCCAAGAGTGCGGCTTGCGGATGAGATAGGCTTCCTCCGGGATTTGCGGATTCACATAGCAGATGCCATCGATCGGGAAAGGCGGCGGTGGCTGCCCCGGCTGCCAACCGAGGACGCTGGCTTTCACTTCATAGAGGTCGCGCACCTCCTTGTAGTGGCTTGAGGAGGGGTGGAGCTTGTCGCTCTCTAACGCGCCTTCCGGGACGAGGTAGCGGAATGCCACATCGGCGGAAAACGGGTCGGATCGGTTGCGGTCGTGGCGGATTTCGAAGTGTAGGATTTCGCAGGGCGTGGCTGCCCACGAGGCGTGCGCCGCCTCGGTCCGGAGGACCGAGAACCCGAAGATGGCGAAGACAATGCCAAACAATGCGAACACCGCACCGAACAGAATGGCGGCAATCGGGTTCGAAGATTTGTTACGACGGGAAGAGAAGTGGAGTCGCACGGGGGTTCAAATGGAGGTTTTGGGATTATCTCCGGACGGTGACGAAGGGGTGCCCCTCGCCCAAAGCGCGCTGGGCGGGGCGATACATGGCCTCGACCAAGGGTGGCGGGGCGAACACCTCGCCGGCGCGCACGACGCGGGCGAGGTAGCGGATGGTGGATGAGCCCGGGTTCCAGATCCGGTCGCAGAAAAACAGCGCGCGATCGTCGCGCAACTCAGTGTGACTGCTGATCCAGCCGCCGGTTGTCAGTGTCGATATTTCCTGCGTGCCAACGCGCGAGGTGAAATCGGGGTGGATGGCTTCGAGGGTCGAGGGCAGCGGGTCATCGATGACCAGGAAATGTAGGTCGTCGCTTTCGTGGTTCAGGATGAGTTCAACGACCACCAGATCGCCAACGCGGAATACGTCGCTTTCTTCGGGGGTGCCGTCGGGCATCACGCGGAGGTAGCGGCGTTCGATTCCAAGGCCCTCGGCTCCGCCTGCGGTGGGAAGTTCCGCGGGGCGCGCGGCGAGGGTGGTGCTCAGGTAGACGGGGCTGTTGCCCTCTGAGATTGAGATTTCAAGGGCGGGGGAAGCTCCGAGGTCCGGCAGGCCGATGTCGATGGAAGCGGACGAGGCGACCGGCCCCAGAGACAGTGTTTTGCGGTCGTTCGGCCAGGTGAGATTCATTTCTGCCGGGCCGAAATTGTTCTCGAACTGCTGGTGGTAGTCGGCCAGCGCAAGCAGCGCCCACGCGTTGGAGTAGGTGGAAGACCAATGCCCCCGGTGGTCGCGCAGGGCGAGAAGTTTGTCCAACTCGTCCTCGACCACCGTGCGTGGAAACTCGCCGGCGAGCACGACCGAAAGACGCAGTGCCTGCCGCTGGCTTGTCGGGAACCAGTGGCGCAATTCGCGGGTGGAGCCGGAGGCTGCGGCGGCGAGCAGGCGCGGCACGCCATCGTCGGCGGGGTCGGCGGTGGCCATGGCCAGGGCGAGGTAGAGGAGGCTGTCGGTGTCGAGATCAGCTTGCTTGTCGATGAGTTTGTTTTGATAGCCTGCATCGGGCTGTCCGGCGAGGGCGAGCACGGCAAGTCCGCGCACGAGGAAGGGGAGGTCCCGCGGCTGGGCGGAGTCGATGCCGCGGAGCTGGGTGGCGATGTAGTCGAGCAGGGGGTCAAGCAGACTGTCGGGGATTTCCGTGCCTTGGTTGCGCCCGACGACCAGCACGTGGGCGGCGTGGACAGACGACCAGAGGCTGGGCTCGGATCCGCCCGACCAGTAGGCAAGCCCGCCGGAGGGCGTGATCATGGTGGCAAGATGGCGCAGGCCGTCGCGGATGGTGGACTCGACTTCTTCGGCAGATGGGGGCGCGGCCATCAGGTCGCGCAGGGGCGCGGCGGCCAGCCAGGGGGCGAGCCCGGAGATCGTTTGTTCGGCACAGCCGTAGGGGTAGCCGGAGATGTGGTTGGCGGCGGCGAGGGCCTCGACGAGCCGGGAGTTCGCGGCGCGCACGGTGACACGTCCCTCGTCGGTGAGCAGGTCTGCGTTGGCTCCTTCGAGCAGGTCGAGGGTTTCGCCGGGGCGCAGGCGCGCGGCATACGTTTCACGCAGCATGGGGATGGTGTGGACCACCTCGAACGTGTGCTCGACTGTGTCCGATTCGGCGGTGAGTTCGCCCTGGGATGGGGGCGTGCTCCATTCGCGGGGTTCGAGCTGCCAGCGCCACGTGGTATTTCCGGGTTCGATGAAGCGGACGAGATGCTCGACTTGAGCTGACTCACCTGGGGCGAGTTCAATTTCGACCGCAGCCGGGCTCTCGACCCGCGCCTCGCTGCCGGGTGTGAGGATGGCGGCGAAGCGCCCGGTGCCATCGGTGTGGTTGAACACCCGGGCGCGCACCTCAACTTGGTCGCCGAGGTGCGCGAAACGCGGCGCGGCGGGGTCTATCATGAGCGGTTTGTTTACTTCGATGGAGGACTCGCCGGTGCCGAAACGCCAGCCGTCGGCGGAGGCGGCCACGGCGATGAGGCGGTAGCGCGTGAGGGTGTCCGGCATGTCGAACACCGCAAGGGCGATTCCGTTTTCGTTGGTTACAAGATCGGCGCTCCAAAATGCACAGGGGGTGAAATCCTGGCGCGGATCCAGCGGCGGCGCGATGAAATCCTCGCCGCCCCCTATAACATATCCCTTGTTTGAGAAATCCCAGGAGTCTGGGTTGGTTGCGAGGAGGCGGCCCAGGGATGTGCCGGTGAACACCCGAAGGTCGCGGGGTGCGTGGAAACGGGACCTTGGGTCTGGATTTTGGTAGCCGGTGAGCGAGAGCACGCCTTCGTCCACGGCATAGAAAACGACGCGGGTGTCGGGCAGGGGACGCTGCTGATGATCGCGAACGAGGATCTCAATGGCGGCGGACTCGCCGGGGCGCACGGTCGATGTGGCGGGCTCGATTTCCACGGCCAAGCGGGAAAGGCGATGATCCACGGTGATTTCAGCATATCCGGCGCGGGCGCGTGGCATGGGGTGTTCGAGGCCGGTTTCCGCCGCGCCCTGGAGCAGTATCACACCGACGTGGATATTGGGCGCGTGCATATCAGTGAGGGGGATCTCGATCACGGAGTCCGGGCCGTCGAGGCGGGTGATGAATGCCCGCTCGACCGTGTCGCGCTCGATGGTGACCAGGGCCTGGCCGGCCACGGGGGATTTGACGAGCAGCCGGGCGGTTTCACCGGGTTGGTAGAGGTCGCGCTCGGGCAGGACGGTGAGGCTTGCGCCGGGGGCGGCTTCCCACAGGTTTTCTCCGGCCCCCACGGCATTGACGACGAAGCGGGTGAGAACGGGCTGCCCGGATGGATCGGTGGAGCTGAGGGAAATGACGAACTCGCCGGCACCGGGAAGGGTGACGGAAACCTCGCCAATGCCGCCCCGGATGCTGGCGGTGATGGCTTCTGCTTTCACGGTGAGCACCGGCTGCTGGCGGATGGTCGTGCCTCCACCGGCGGTGGCCACTTCCACGGCCTCCCAGGTGCGCCGGGCGATCGACACATCCACCTCGACATCTTCTGCGAA
>SLCJ01000221.1 GCA_007125835.1 Verrucomicrobiales bacterium
CAACGCGGTTTCCATCGGAAAAACCAATTCGATTCCCGTCTTGTCACGGAAGTCGCGGGAAAACCCGCCGAGGCTTGACAAAGCCTGGCGCGCCTGCTGGCTGTCGGCCTCCTTGAGGCACTCCCGCAGCACGGCGTCCGGATCGGCAAAAAACCGCTCGTCCACAACCAACTCGCCGGCACCACTGCCGGGCAGCTCAAACTTGAAGGGGCGAAACAGTCGTTCGCAAATCCCGATCAGCCCACGCGCACCCGTTTGCTCGTTCGCCGCCAGCTCGGCAATACGCCGCATTCCGAATTCGGTGAACCGGACACGCAGCCCATAGGCCTCGAACTCACGCTCATACTGGCGCAACAGGCTGCCCTCGCTGTCGCGCAGGATCCGATAGAGGTCGTCCACCGCAAGTGGATCGCAAACCACCCGCACCGGCAGGCGGCCGATGAACTCGGCCTCGAAACCAAACTCAATGAAATCCTGCGTCTCGGCCTGCCGCAACGACTCGGCCCCTTCCGGCACCTCACGCACCGCCGCCCCAAAGCCAATCGCCCCGCGCCGCATGCGCTCGCTCACCACCTTCTCCAGCCCGGTAAACGCGCCGCTGACAATAAAAAGAATATGCCTGGTGTTGATATTCTGCCGCGTCGGCCCACCGCCGCGCTGCATCTCCATCAACGCCGACATCTGCGACGCCATGTCCATCGGATTGCGCGCCGCTACCTCGGTCTCCTCCATCAACTTGAGCAAAGTCGTCTGCACACCGCGGCCGCTCACATCACGCACGCCGCCGCCCCCCGCTCGCGAAGCCAACTTGTCGATCTCATCGATGTAAATGATCCCGTGCTCGGCAAGATCGATGTCGCCATCGGCCCGCCGCACCAGCTCACGCACCAGATCGTCCACGTCGCCGCCGACATATCCCGTCTCGCTGAACTTGGTCGCATCCGCCTTCACAAACGGCACGCCCACCAGTTCCGCCACATGCTTCACCAAGTAGGTCTTGCCGACGCCGGTGGGCCCGGTGATCAGCACATTCTGTTTGGCGAACTCGACCGTTCGTGCCCGCGCCTCGTCCACCTTGGCCACCTCGTGAAAATGACGCGCGTGATGATAGTGGTCGCACACCGCGATGGCCAGCGCCTTCTTCGCTTCATCCTGCCCGATCACAAAGCGGTCCAGATGTGCCTTGATATCCTTGGGCGTCAGCGAAAACTCCTCAACCTGCGAAAGCGCGGATCTTCCGTCGCCTGACTCCACGTTCTCCTTGCTCCCGGGAGGACGCGCAGGGGCGGCGCCCGGCGGTCCTGCAAACACAGGACCACTGCCGCCGAACGCATCCCGCAGTTGCCTCATCATTTCCTCGAATCCGCCATCGGGCGGCTCGTTCCTTTTCTCGTCACTCATGATTCTTCAGTGGATTCGCGTGATCTTCCACGCTCTTCCTCTTCTTCGTCTTCCTCTTCTCCGCCGTCATCCAGCGCACTGATACCCAAAGCCTGCTCAACTTCGACCAAGCGACCAAGCTTTTCCATAAACTCCTCACCCAATTCCGTGCCATCGCCGATTTGCTCCCGGAATACATCCCGCAAACCCGCCTGGCGCGCGAACAAGGCCAGCATGCGCCGCCTGTCCGCCAGCGCCGCAGCCTCGTGATTCCCCAGCATCTCGCCGCCGATCCGCGCCAATTCCTCCGCCGGGATCAACGCCAGCTGGGCCGTCAGCGCGCCCGCCCGCCCCTCCATCACAAGCGACGAACTCGTCGCCCGGGTCACCGTCACACTCGCCATCACCACTCCGTCGCGCGCAAGTTGCAGACGCCCCCGGTATCCATGCTCGTTGAGGTCGTCAATCAGGCCCTCGACAAAATCAGAGCCGCCCCGCCAGTGCCACTCCAGCAACTCGCGGGCAGCGATGGTCTCGGGAAACGAGGGGGACGACCGACCCAAGCGGAGCAGCGCCTCTTCAAAACGCAGCTCGCTTAACAAACGAGAGCCCTCGTCCACCGCCTGGCGAAGGTCCGCCCACTCGGCTTCCAAGCGCTCCTGCCGCCCCCGCTCGGCTTCGGCGATCTCCTCTCGCCTCATCCCGTCCACCTCCTCGCGAATCTGCTCGATCCGCCGCTCCGCCATCCGCGCCAGCCGCCCGCCCTCGGCCATCGCCCCGGCCATCTCCTCCGCGCGTTGCAGCGCCGCCTCTCCTTCGGCCGAATTCGCAAAATCCCCCAGCGAACGCATCGTCTCGAAAGCTGTCGCGTCGCGCACCCGCTCGCGCCAGAGGGGTTCCATGCCCGCCATCCAGGCCACGCCCTCCGGCAGCGCCCCCTCGGCCAGGGTTTCAAACACCGCAGCGGCGGAGCCGAACCGTCCATGCTCCCAGTTTTTCAGCCCAAGCAGAGCGAAAGCCACGGGCCACTGCTCGGGATGCGCCCGCTCGAACTCCCGAATGTCCGCCTCATCCACCGCCCAGGGATTGCCGAAAACGCGCGCCAACGAGGCGAAAAACATGTTCTCCGCACCCACTCCCGGGTCGGACGCCAGTGGGCCGCTGGCCAGATTTTGCATCAGCTCCCGCGCCTCGCCGGGTGCCCCCTCCACCATGGCCGCCATCGCACCAAGGCACACCGACCAAGCGGCAATGCGCGCCTGGCCCGCGTTTCCTTCGGCAAGCATCTTGAATCCGTCCAGCGCCTCACCATGGCGCCCATCCACCAAGGCCTCGCGCGCCCGAAGAAAACGCTCTCCAGCCGAGCCGGCCTGCAGAGACCCCCCCGCATCGCCCCAGTCGAAGACCATTTCGGCCTCGTCCTCACCATTGACGACATCATCGACTGCGGCTCCTCCGCCGGCCACACGCCAAAGCACCAGCCCACCCACCAACACCGCCGCCACGGCAACACCCACAAGCATCTGGATCCTCTGCTTCCTCTCTTGCTCCCGCCGCACCGCCCGCGCACCGCCACGCAGCGAACCAAGCGAATCCAGCAACGCGTCCTTCGCGCCGTGCAGTTCGTCCAAAAGCGCGCCATAACTACTAGGGCGGCCATCCGGGTCATGGGCAATCATCCGGTTGATCACCTCCTGCGTCGGTCCGGAAATCATCGGCGCATGCGTGCCGAGCCTCACCGGCACCGCCTTTGCCACGCGCAGTTCGTCGACTGAAGCCGAATCCAGGTCGTGGGGCGGGCGCCCGGCCAGCAGGTGAAACAGCGTCGCTCCGAGGCTATAGATGTCGCTGCGGAAATCCTCGGGACGATGATCCAGCTTCTCCGGAGCCACATAATACGGCGTCGCCCACATTTCCTCGGAATCATCGACGTCCTTTTCAAACACCAGAGCCAAACCAAAATCCACCAGCTTGGCGCGCCCCTCGCCGGTGACCAGGATATTTCCCGGCTTGATGTCGCGGTGGATCAGCCCGATTTTATGCGCCGCGTTCAATCCCTCGACCGTTTGAATCGCCAGCTCGAGCACCTTCGGCTCGGCCAGCTTCTTTTCATCCGCCAACAGGTCTTCGAGGCTCGCGCCATCGACCATTTCCATGGCGATATAGAAATTCCCAGACACCCGGCCCACGCCATACACGCGCACCACATTGGGGTGGTTGACCGAAGCCGTGAGCCGCGCCTCCCGCTCGAATTGCGCGATCCGCTCCTGCTTTGAACTGTTGTCGCGGTTGAGCACCTTGAGCGCCACGAGCCGGTCAAGCTGGGTGTCCAAAGCGGTGAACACCTGGCTCATCCCGCCGACCCCGCGCAGCCCCTCGATCCGATAGTGGTCGAAATCCACACGCACCCGAGTGACGGCCCCGCACTCAGGACAAGCCATCTGTTCGAAAGGCCCCAAAGCGGACACATCCACCACCTGGCCGCAGGCCTCGCAGGTGTGGTGTGCTGTAGTGCTTTCCGAGTCGGCGCTCATTGCCGCCCAACTTGCAGGAGATGCGGCAGGTCCGCAAGTTTTGCTTTGCCCGCAGACCGCCCAGCCGCCATTTTTACCCACACCTCTGGCGGGCGCACGGCCTCCCGCTCCGGACCTCACCGCCCCGCCCACGAATGTCCCAAACACCCGCCATCCACGAGATTTCCATCCCGCCCGACGCCCCGCCGCCCGGACGCCTCGACGCCTGCCTCGCCGCCCGCCTCGAGACTTTGTCGCGATCCCGCCTGCGCACGCTGATCGAGGAAGGGCACGTCACCGTCAACGGAGCCCAGGCGAAACCCCGCCACGCCATCCGCCCCGGCGACCACATCCGAGTCGAAGTCCCGCCCGATGCTCCGGCAGAGACCACCGCCGAGGACATTCCCCTCAAGGTCGTTTATGAAGATGAGGCCCTTGCCGTGATCCACAAGCCAACGGGCATGGTCGTCCACCCCGCCGCCGGCAACCCGTCCGGTACACTGGTCAACGCCCTGCTTCACCGCTTCGGCTCGCTCTCCTCGGTGGGTGGCGTGGCGCGCCCCGGCATCGTCCACCGCCTCGACAAGGAAACCAGCGGGCTCATGGTCGTCGCCTTACAGGATGCCGCCCACCATGCCCTTGCCGAAGCATTCGCCGAACGCCACATCCACAAACTCTACCTCGCCGTCGCCGCCGGGCGCCCCGCACGCTCGCACGTCGCCATCCGCACCCGAATCGGCCGCCACCCCGTCGACCGCAAACGCATGGCCGTGCTCGATCCCCCCCACGGCCGCGAGGCTGCTACCGATTGCACCCTCGTCCACCACAGCGGCGGCGGATTGGCAAAGGGTGCTTCGCTCGTCGTCTGCCGCCTCCACACCGGCCGCACACATCAGATCCGCGTCCACCTACACCACCTCGGCCACCCCATCCTCGGCGACCCGGTATACAGCCGCCCGCCCGTCCGCCACGCCGCCCCCCGCCTGCTCCTTCACGCCTGGCACCTTGCATTCGCACACCCCCTCTCCGGCGCGCCTCTTGCCTTCACCGCGCCACCCGGACAGGCCTTCGCCCCCTGGCTTCCAGATGATGGTCTGCCACCGCCTCACGACTTCATTTGACAATTCGCCGTATTTTGCGAAACTACCCGCCCGCCCGAACGACTGGCGCATTTTCCTCAAGCACATAAAACCAAGCCCATCCCATGGCCAACATTGAAGTAATTCTCACCGAAAAAATCGAAGGACTCGGCGCCGAAGCCGATGTCGTCAGCGTTCGCGGCGGCTATGCCCGCAATTTCCTGCTGCCCCGCGGCCTTGCCTACGAGGCCACCCGCGCCAACAAGCGCCACACCGAGCAGCTCAAGACCAAACGCGCCGCCCGCGAATCCGCCGAACTGGCCGAGGCCGGCGAACTCGCCGCCGCGTTGATGAAAAAGCCCGTCAAACTCGAACTGGCCACCGGCCAGGGCGGCAAAGCTTTCGGAGCCATCACCGCAAAGGATATCGCCGAAGCCATCGAAACCCAGCTCGGACGCAAGATCGACCGCCAGGTCATCGCCCTCGACAAGCCGGTCAAAACCACCGGCGAGCACGAGATCGACGTGCGCATCCACCCGGAAGTGGCCGCCACCCTCCGCCTCATCGTCAAAGCCACCACAGAAACCACCGAGTCCAAGGAAGATGCGCCCGCAGCCGGCTGACGCCGGACCTCGCACTCCGCGTTTTTTGCCTCTCGCGAAAGACCCAACTCCTCAGGAGTTGGGTCTTTTCTTTTTACGCGCGCCTCAAAAGGACCCCTCAAAAGGACCACCGAATGCCGGTCCGGTATTCGATGTCGGTTCGTTTCACGCCCGCGGGCGGCTGCGAATCATAAGCGCAGTTCAACGAGATTTCGAGCGCCAGATCCTCGCGCATCGGCACCGAGAAGGCCAGCGACCCCACCGCACGGTGGTCACCCGGATCTTCGAACGAGGGTTGAAAATACACGCTACCGCTCAGACTCGAAGCCGCGAACACCGGACGCACCGCGCTGAGATAAAGATTGGCCCGCACGGTATCCTTCCCGGGGGCGGAACGAAATGTCTGTGTCTCGGCAAACAGACCGGTGCCCAAGTAAAACCGCTCGCCGCTCTGCTTCCTACCCGGCTCCAGCAGATCCCAGCGCAACCCGCCCCCGGCCAACAACCGCCTCGTCAGCCGGGTGAAATCGTTTCGCTGCCACTGCCCAAAGGCCTCCCAGTCCAGCCTTTCCCTCCACTCCTCGGTATGCCTTAGGTGCAGGGTCTGCTTGTCCGTGTTCCGGGCACCGGCTGTCTCTCCGTAATCATACGAAAAGGCGATGAGATTCACGGCACCGTCGCGCCGGTGCTGTGCGAGCATCCCCAGCGCGGCATTGAATTTCTCACTGTTGCCGCTGCTGCCGCCAAGATCCAGCTTCAGAGAACCGGACCAGCCCGGTGCCGCTTCCAAACCCTTGCGCATGCCCTCGATGTTCACCACCGCCGCAGCAGCGCTGGAAACGCAGGCAAATGTGCCCGAAATCAGCAAAAAAAGAAGGTGTCGGCTCATAAGGCCGCGAATATACCCACCATCTCCCGATGGGAAAGCCCCGATCACGGCGCTGTCCCTCCGCCACCCCGCCACCCGGGAATTTTCTCTCTCACCGCTATCCATGCGACTTGCGACATCCCCAACACTGGCCAAAGTGAGTTCTATGAGACAAGCCAAGGACACGGCGCGGGCCACAGTGCGCATTGGCTTCGACGGACGCGTTTACAAGCAGTTCCGCGGGCACCGCGCCCGTGAGCGTTTCCTCAACGAGGTAAAAGTCCTCCAGGTACTCGAGGAGCGCGGCTGCCCGAACGTGCCGCGCCTGCTGGAGCACGACGAAGAGACACTGC
>SLCJ01000273.1 GCA_007125835.1 Verrucomicrobiales bacterium
ATCCACATTACGACCGCCAAAGGTTTCGCCCAAAATGGCGAGGGTGGACCAGCGGTCGGCTCGCTCCTGTGCCTCACGTCGGAAAAAAAACTCGTTGCCCTGCCCGGAGGAATACTGGAGACGATAGGGCTCCTCCTCGGTTCCGGTGAAAGTAAGCAGGAAATGGCGCGGCGGATGACTGGCGGGGTCCTGCGGATCGAATTCGGTGCCAAGGGCAAGACCAAACTCATACTCCTCAAGGTTGCTGAAGAAGTCGCGGTCGGGGTCGAGTTCACCGACGTTGGCGTATTCATACTGGAGATTGTGGCGGACTAGCCATTCGTTGGGGATTGGCGGGCGCAGCATTGGTTCCTCTTTGTCGAGATCAATCACCACATCGTCGTCCGGTGTGGCCCCACGTCGCAAGACAAGATTGGTTGAGACGAGGAAGCCGCGGCGGCGGCCTGCCGCCTCGTGCCGAGTCCATGCTTCGTCGCCACGGGTGAACCCGATCAGGGCGCGCGTTTCTGCGGCCGCGCCCTCCAAAGCCTCGAGCTGTGCCACCGTATCGCCTGGTCCCGGGTCGTTGGGCGGCACGAACTGGTCGGCGAACCCAGTCGCTTGGAGGATGGCATACACAGCCAGACCGCCGCCTACGGCTATGGCGACACCGGCGATGATGCGATCGGTTTTCTTGTGCGGAGATGGTTTGTCAGGCATGAGAAAGCGGAACGGTTGTGGAAAGAGGAGGGAATCAGGCGTCAGGCTCGGCATCCCAAGCGTCCTGCTCGGAAGCCTGCCGCGCACCACCAGGTTGATTGAAGATCATGAGGTCGAAGCGAATCGTCGCTTCGATATTTTCGCGGCCAAGGAATTCGGCGGCGTCGCGGTTTCCGGGTGCAGGGAACTCAGGTTCGGGCAGGGCATCCTCGCCATTCTCCTCGTCATCGGCGTCTCCCTCCTCGGTGCCATCCAGAAATGTCACGCCGCCTCCCTGCGCCTGTCCTCCGCCAAACAACCCGCCACCAAAAACGCCGCCTGGGGCCGGCCCTTCCGGCGACGCGGCAATGCGCCCGCGCACTTCTTCGCGAGCGGGTCCTTCCTGCATTTCATTGCGCAGGCGAAGCGCCCGGATGTTCATGAAGTGAGTTTCCGATGTGGCGATGGTGTTGACCAGCGCACGGACGGCGTCTTCCGGGCCGACGACTTCAAGCTCAATCTCATAGGCACGGAAAAGCGCCGTCGCGGCACCTTCTCCTTCGGCCTGCGCCTCCACTGCGGCCTGCCCGCCAAGCTCGCCACGAAGATCAGGGCGGTTCAAGCGGACGATCGAGGTAATTCCACTTTGAATAGAAGTCTCCAACAGGCCTGAGACCATCCCAAGAAAATAGTCCAGTTCGTCCACAGCCGCCTCACGCGCGCTGATCTGGGTCCGGTACACCTCGAGGCCGAGAAAGAAATTGTCGGGCACCTCCATGCCGGCCTCCTCCCAAAGATCGCGGAGGCGATCGTATTCCGAACGCACCCGCTGGCCGAAGGTGGCTGCCTCGCCGCCCGGCGGCACTTCAAATCGATCCGCCAGGTCCGACGCAAGATTGGCCGTCTCCCCTTCCAGCGCCGCCACCACCTCGATCTTCCGGTCGGCAAATTCCTCGGTCGGATAGACAGGCGCGGAATAAAGCTCGGTGAGCGTGCGGGAGTCCGACGTATAGGCGCGCAAGGCTTCCCGGGTTTGGCCTCCCATTTTAACGGCAAAAAAAACGGAGACCGCACAGACAAGCACGGTCACGGTGGCAAGGGTGGAGAGGTAGGTGTTCTGTTTGAACCAATTCATGGCAGCGGTGGGGCGGGGTCGGTGTGAATGAACCTCAATCCAGGGAAATGGGATTGGCAAGCGGAAGTCTCATCGTGAAGGGCCAAGCGAGAGACTCTTCGTCGGGGCTTGGAATGCGTAGACGGTCTCCCTCCTCGGCGCTCATTCGTTCGGCATCAAATGGCGAGCCCTCCGCAGAACCCAAGGCCTGATAGATCCTCCGCACCTCGTTCTGCCCGGCCACAGGATCATTGTCGGAAGCCCGCCACAGTCCGCGCAGCTGCAAGCCACCAATGGCATTGGGCGGTGCTTCTGCCTCGCCGTCCCCCCCAGCAGCTGGTCTCGCCGCCGCCCGGGGGGTGGATTCGCTGCGGATGACCGAGGTGCCGTCGAGCAAAAGTGGATCGACATCGGTGACCCACAACACGTCACTGGCAAATTCGCGGTTCAGGAAATCAAGAACGCCAGGCCAGACCGAACGGGCCTGCAGTGCAGAAACCAAGGGGGCACGCGTCTCGTCTAGAGCGGACCGGGCTTCGCGGGCAATCTGAATCCGACCGGTGACTTCCTCGACCCGGTCGCGCTCGGCCCGCAGCTCTTGCAGCTCCGACTGCGCCGTCGCAGCCCCGAAATACGCCTGGCCCGCCCATGCGGCAAAACCCGCCATCAAGGCCACCGCACCCGCCGTCAGCACGGGCTTACGCTGGCACAACTCGCGGCGGAATGCCACCGCAGTCGGTTTCAGGTCGATCTCCACGGGACACGAGCCGACCGTGCGCAGCGCCAGCCCGACATGGTCGCCGAGCCGGTAGGCCACCGCCGAAGCCTGCTCGGCAATCGAGGGCGAAAGCCCGATCATGCGCAGCGGGTTGAAATACTCCACCGGCAGGCCGAGCTTCTCCTCGAAAAATTCCTTGGTGTAGGGCAGCGCGGCCCCGCCACCACAAAGCATGACCTGAACCGGCTTCGAACCTCCGATCGTGCTTCGATAGTAATTGATTGTGCGGACGATTTCCGCGTGGAGGCGCGACATCGCGGTGCGGCTCACACGGCCAAGTGCGGCTAGGTCCGGGTCGGGATTCTCCTCGTAGTTGCCGCCAAGAGCCACAAATCCAGCCTCGATCTTGCGCGCCTCCGCATCGGCGAACGGCACCGCAAGCTCCTTGGCGATCGCCAGCGTGACCGCCGCACCACCCACAGGCAATGTCCGGGAAAACAGCCGCGTGGCCTCGGTGAAAACAAGATTCGTGCTCCGCGAGCCAATGTCGATCAGCATCACCGGATCACTTAATTCCGGGTAATTGTAACGCAGCGCGTTGATCAAGGCCATGGGGGCCACATCGACGGCCTCCACCTGGAACCCAGCCTCCTCGACCACCGAATTGATCTGGTTCAGGGCCTCGGTCTTGATCGCCACCAGCGCCACCTCGAGGTCGTCCGCCCCCGGAGTATCGATCAGCTTGTAGTCCCATTCGACCTCGTTGATCGGGAAAGGCACGTTCTGCTGCGCCTCAAACTCCACCATCTGGCCGACTTTCGACTCTTCCACGGCGGGAAGTTTCACAAATCGGGTGAAAACAGCCTGCCCGCTCAAAGCGTAGCGGGTCGGCAGCTTTAGGTTGCAGGAGTCAGCAAGACTCTCAAGCGTCGGCCTGACTTGCGGACCACGTCCCGCGTCGGCGGGAGGCTCGCCCGGCATAGGCTCGAACTCGAATGATTCGAGCACCAGCGAGTTGTTCTTTGCCCGGGCGAAAGTGGCCGCCGACAGGGTCTGCGAACCGATGGATAGTGTTTGGATGCGAGTGGGAGCGGCCATGGGATCGGGTAAGCAAACGAAATTCGGCCCGAATGCAAGGGGGTTTTATCGGCGAACGTCGCGGGGATATCGGTCAGTCCACAGGTGGGCGAAAGGAGTCTGTGACTTGCCCAGCACGAGGCCAGTGCGGCGCTCCAGCGTGTCCAATTCCCACCAACGGCCGCGGCCGCCTGTCGAGGCTTCCGCCGGCTCTTGGAGGCCAGGCCCCGTCACAATCACCGCAGCTTCGGTGATATCATTCGCTCCGGGCCGGTTCTTGCCGGTGATCCGTGCCAGCGTGGCCGGCGAAACGTAAGCCACCAGATGGGTGCGACGCTCACCAGCATTGACATCTTCAAAAATCAGGCGCTCGGTGAGCAACACCGGCCGGTTGGTCTCCCCGTCGGTCACCGCCACGAAAAACTCCGCCTCCAGGCGCTCGACAAACTCGGAGGGGTGCAGCGTCTCCAATTGCAGCTCGACCCCGATCTCAAGCCACTGCATCGGCCTGCCGGATCGCTTGTCACGGGGACCGCTGACGCTGAACTGCGGCGTCTGCTGCATGCTGTATTCGATTGAGGCATTGCGTATCCGGTGCTGGACTTCTTGCGCGGTGGCCTGTTCGGGAACGGCGAAAAGCGCTGCCATTCCAGCGGCCAGCAGCACAGGGAGGGAATTGCGTGTTTTCATAGTGACGGAAAGGTTGCTGGCCTTAGACAAAAGCACGAATGGCCCGAGGTCAAGAAGGTCTTTCGACAATCTGTCGCTTTTTTGTCCTTTTCGACCGCCCCGGCCGCAACGCGGTGCCTCTGGTTCCCCTGAACATAAAAATTTCCCCTGCAAGCCCTCGGCACACGGCCTAGAATGCGCCATGCTGGACCATCCGCCCACACTCCCGCTTGTCGTCGCCAGCGTAAACAACGGTGAAGACCTTCGCTCACTCGCAGGCATGGATCTCCCGCAATGCTGCGACCTTCTCGAAATTCGCCTCGATGGGCTCGCCGACGATGTAGCTCCCCTTGAAGACGGCCCCATACCTCTCCTGCTCACGCCCCGCTGCATGGAGGAAGGCGGGTGGCGCGGGTGGCCGATTGCAGAACGCATTGCCGCCGTCAATTGCTGGTGCCGTCCCGGCTGCTGGATCGATCTGGAGGCATCCACTCTTGAAACATCTCCCGAAGCCCGGCAGGCCGCCCGCACCTGGGTCGCCGAAGGCCATCCGCTGGTCTGCTCGTTTCACGATTTCTCCGGGGTGCCAGAGGACTCGCATCTCGATCACTATCGCGAAGTGGCGCGGAATGTCGGTGCCACCGTGTTCAAGGTGGCCGCCACAGCCAACGATTTCGACTCGCTCCTGCGCCTGGCAAACTGGTTCCATCGCACACCTAGGCAACCCAAACTTTCCGTCATGCCGATGGGCCGCTTCGGCCTCTCCGGGCGCCTCCTGCTCGCCACCGCCGGCTCCTTCCTCAACTACGGATTCCTCCGCGAGGCATCCGTCCCTGGCCAATGGCGGGCCGCGGAAATGCGCGCCCTGCTGCAGGACTCCCGCGCCTGATACCCCACCCAATCAAAACCCCCGCGCAACGGCGCAACTCCCGGTATACGGGCCTGGCCGGAAAATTTGGTTGCGAGCCCTCCCCAACCCTCAGACATCCTGATCGCGATGTGCCCTGATATAGCCCCGTAAAGGACCTGGTCACATTTTTGAGTTGCACGCCCACTACCCACGGGATCTTCCGTTGCAGAGTGAATCAGAGCGGCGGTGGTGGCGCCTCGTGGATCACACGCGGCGCATCGGGGAGGGCGGCGAGAAAAAGGCGGCCGTAGGCCTTGGTGAGAATGCGGTTGTCCAAAAGCGCAACCAATCCTTTGTCGTCGGCCTTGCGGATCAGTCTGCCGATGCCCTGGCGCATTTTCAGGATTGCCTCGGGCACGGAGAAATCCATGAACGGGCTGCCGCCCCGCGCCTGAATCGCTTCCATCCGCGCCGCCGTCAGCGGGTGGTCCGGCACGGCGAACGGCAGGCGGGTGATGATGACCGCCGACAGGGCATCGCCTGGCACATCCACACCGGCCCAGAAGCTCTCGGTGCCAAACAACACTCCGTTGCCGCACTGGCGGAAGGTTTCGACCATGCGGTGGCGCGGCAGGCCGGCCCCCTGCACCAGAGGCGTCCACCCTGCGGCGAGACATTGCCCCTCCAACTCGCCCGCCAGATGACGCAACTGGCGGTAACTTGTGCACAACACAAAGGCGCGCCCCTGCGAGAGTTCGAGGAAATGCCAGACCCAGCGGGCCAGCGCCTCGTCATAGCCGGCGGCATCCGGGGCCGGAATCGATTTCACCAGGTGGATTTTCATCTGTTTTTGGTAGTCAAAAGGACTACCAATCACCTGCCCGGAGCCCCCTGTCGCGCCCACCCGCCGCCGGAACCACCCCAGCTCACGGTCGCCGATTCCCAGCGTGGCACTGGTAAGCACGCACGCACGCTGATTGTGGAAGAGCCGCCGCTCCAGAATCGGTGCCACATCCACCGGGCTGGCGCACAGCGCGACCTGCCGCCTGTCCCCGTTACTTTCCACCCAGTAGACACTCTCCTCCGCTTCTTGGTTGAGAAAAGCGGAAAGCGCCAGCCGCTGATCGCGCAGCCGCGAGGCGATTTCTCCCAGTTCCACCACCATTGAGGCGGCCCCGTTGGAATCGTCCTCATCGTCCGATTTGGCCACCACCTCGCGCAGCCGGATCTCCACATCGAGCAGCGCCGGGGAAAGCGTGTCTTCCACGTATCCGGGCTCGCGCACCCTCTGTTCGCGCCCTGGGCCACGATCTCCCAAACGCTCGCGCACGCCGTCGAAAAATACCTCCACGCCATCCAGCAACCCTGCGGTTTTCTGCGCCACCCCCCCCTCGCGAAGTGCCGTGAGCAGCCCCTTTCTGGTTCGCGGATTGTAGAGCCGCTGCAGTTCGAAACGCAGCCCGGCCTCGCCGCACTGAAACCCGAGCTGCCTCGCCGCCACCGCCTCGATGAGGTGAGCCTCGTCGAAAATCGCGAAGTCGCCCGCAAACAAAAAACCCTCCGCCTCCGGCCCGGCATCCTCCCCCTCCCGCCCCGACAACAGCGTGAAAAACAACGTGTGATTGAGCACCAGCACATCCGCCGCCGCGGCCTTGCGCCACGCCTCTTGGTAGAAACACCGACTGCC
>SLCJ01000160.1 GCA_007125835.1 Verrucomicrobiales bacterium
AGCCGATGCCGATGCCGATGCCGATGCCGATGCCGATGCCGATGCCGATGCCGAAGCCGATGCCGATGCCGATGCCGATGCCGATGCCGATGCCGATGCCGATAAAGGCACTGATTCTGCGTCCGGGCCTCACGCTAACGAGCCCACCTAATGGAGGCCGCCGGGCAAATGGTATAGTATCCATTATGGTTCTCCAGAAATTGCGGCATTCACCCATGCACGCCACACGCGTTGCTTCATTCTTCACGGGCGGGGTCGATTCCATCCACACACTACTGTTTCCCCTGGTCCAACCACAGGCCTAGATCCATGTGGCTGGGTTTGACACCCCTCTGAAAGCATCAATCCAAAAGGGAACGATCCATTCCCATTGTGGAAGCACGATACCGGTTTTAAATTTTTATTTGCACATCGGCTAAATTGTGCAATACTCCCACCCTATGCCACGCAAAAAGAAACAATCCGTCGTCATCAACCTGACACCGCCTGCCGGTATCACCGTGCCCGGCCCCGTGATCGAAAAGGCACGCGCCGCCGCCCAACAAGTTATCGATGAGCTTGGAGCCCTGTCGGCTGTTCAGGAGACGCTTGGAAACCTGGGAATCAGCGTTTCTGTCGATCAGATCCTCGCCATCGCCTCGACCACACCCGCAGTTCCCGGCCCAGCTCCGAAAAGAGCCGCAAAGAAAAAAGGCCTTAAAAAAGGCGCAAAGAAAAAGGCCACTGCTTCGACCTCCGCACCGGTCACCGCTTCGGCCTCCGCACCGGCTGCCAAAACCACCGCCGGCCGCGGCAAGCGTAAGCGCACGAAACTGACTCCCCAAAAGCGCCTGAAAGTGATCGACTTGGTCAAGGAAGGCAAGCTTTCCGGCAACCAGATCGCCTCCGAAGTCGGCGTGTCTATCAGCACCGTCAATCTGGTCAAAAAAGCGGAAGGCCTCGTCAGCAAACGCCGCGGACGCCCCGCCAAAAAAGGGTAACGCCAGTTTTCATAACTCAACACACACAGGCGTCCGGCCTGTAAATTCCAGCGGCCCCGGTTCGTCCGGGGCCGCTTTTTTTCGTCGCAGCCCGTTGGCCTGTTGTCCTCCCACTCCGGTCGACACCCCCATTTCCCCCTCAAACGTCGAATTTTGCAGATTTCCCTTGTCAGAACAAAACTTCCGCCGCTACAATGGATGCCATGAGCATCAGCGAATCGGTCACCCACCTCAACAAAGCCCTCAACCGCACCCTCGCCATTGTGCTCGGGGGTGGTGCCGGCTCCAGACTCTACCCCCTCACCAAGGACCGTTCGAAACCCGCCGTGCCCCTGGCCGGGAAATACCGCCTCGTCGACATCCCGATCTCCAATTGCATCAATTCCGGGCTGAAACGCATCTACGTGCTGACTCAATTCAATTCCACCTCCCTTCACCGCCACATCAATCGCACATACAAATTCGACCCCTTCACCGAATCATTTGTCGAAATTCTCGCCGCACAGCAAACCCCGAAAGGCACCAACTGGTACCAAGGCACCGCCGACGCCGTACGGCAGAACCTCGCCCACTTTTCGCTGAATGAATTTGACCACTTTCTCATCCTCAGCGGCGACCAGCTCTATCGAATGGATTTCGTGCGCTTCATGGCTGAGCACCTCTCGACCGCCGCCGACATCACCATCGCCACCCTGCCGGTCGCGCGCGACAAAACCGCAGGTTTTGGTATCCTTTCCACCGATGATCACGGACGCATCACCCGCTTTGAGGAAAAGCCCACTGATCCCGCGGTCCTCGACGACTTGAAACTGGGTGCGGCAAGATTGAAGAAGGCGGGATTGCCCGAGGATTCGGAACAGTATCTCGCCTCGATGGGCATCTACCTTTTCAATCGCGAGACACTCGTCGCCTCACTCGACAACGACAAGATCGACTTCGGCGGCCACATCATTCCCGACTCCATCCCCCGCCACCGTGTTCAGAGCTTTGTCTTTCAGGGATACTGGGAGGATATCGGCACCATCCGCTCGTTCTTCGACGCCAATTTGGCGCTCACTGAACTGGTGCCAAGCTACGATTTTTTCGATCCTCATGGACAAATCTACACCCATGCGCGCTTCCTACCCGGGTCGAAAATCAACAAAGCCCTTATCGAGCGCTCCATTATCGCCGATGGATGCATCATCACCGATGCCACCATCGAGCGCTCGATCATCGGCCTGCGCTCCTTTATCGACTCCGGCAGCCGCCTTTCGAATTGCATCATGATGGGATCCGACTTCTTCGATCTCGACATCCCGGACAACGGACGCCTGCGCCTGGGCATCGGCCGCAACTGCCGCATCGAACGCACCATCATCGACAAAAACGTCCGCATCGGCGACGGCTGCCACATCTCCCCCGAAGGAAAGCCCGAGAACATGGATGCCTCCAATTTCTGCATCCGCGACGGCATCGTCATCATCCCCAAAAACACCGAAATCCCGGCCAACACCTGGATCTGACCGGAAGGCCCCATGATTTCGTTATACACTCAGGCAACAAATCACAGCCACGCCACAGGAAGACCCGGGAGGCGGCAGAAAAGCCCCCTCTGATCACCGCGCTTCGGAATCCATCCGCCTCAGCGCCCGTCCTGCTGAGCCGCGCGGGCTTCGATCACACTCTGCGGCAGGCGCAGCGACTGCCCGGTTCTCAGCGTGGCGTCGCGATCCAGATCGTTCCAATTCGCAATCTCGTCCCGGGAGACGAAAAAGTCCCGCGCCACCGACGTCAGGCTATCGCCCTCACGCACGCGGTAAAGACCGAAGGTCTGCTCGACCTGCGGAATGGCAGTGGCACCCGGATTCGGGCGCATCCGCGTCTCCTCGATCGGCACGTCGGCGCGAAGCCGGAACACCTGGCCGGGATAAATGCGGTCACCGTCGATCCCCGGATTCAATTGCCGGATACGCTCAACCGATATCCCCTCCCGGGCACCAATGCGCGCCAGTGTGTCTCCGGGTCTCACGGTGTAAAGACGGGGGCGGGCCTCCTCCTCCTCATCCACAAGCACTTCGACACGGGCTTCGGGATCCCCGGGCTCTCCGCCATTACGAGGAAGCAACAGGGTCTGCCCGGCCTGAAGCCGCCGCGGGTCAGTGATCGCATTCAATTCCATCAATACCTCGACAGTGGTCTGGTAGCGCGCAGCAATCGAGGAAAGCGTCTCTCCGGCCACCACCACATGTGTCGCCGGGCGGGCGGGGGGGCGGGCGGCTGGACCGTCGATATCATTGGCATCCTCGACATCTTTGCCATCCTCGGGCCCGTCGACCGCCGCGATCGCAGTGGCATCCAGCCCGGCAGCCGGGGTGGCGGGAAGCCGCACACGCTGCCCCGGCCTCAGGCGGCGGGGATCGACGTTGGGATTCGCATCCAGAAGGTTCTGCAAACTAAAGCCATAGGTCTCCGCGATCCGGGAAAGGGTATCCCCGGGCTGAACGATATGAAAACGGCCGCTGTCGTCGGCCCCCAGTTCGGTCTCGATCTCGTCCAGCCCCGGCATGGCACGCCGCGGCGCGGTACCTACTGCGGGCGGATCAGGCTCGGCTTCAGGGGTTGGCTCCACCTCGGGCTCAGGGTCGCTTTCCTCTTCCTCCCCGGCCGAAGCCACCAGCTCGGGCTCCGGCTCCGCCCCAGTCTCCGCCGGAACCACAGGCTCTTCCTCCTCCACCGCCACCTCTTCACGCGGAGCGCTCCGGACCTCATCCTCACGCGCCGCACGCACGGCAAGGGGCCGCCCCAGCCGCTCTTCAAGCGAGCGAAACTCGGCATCCAGTGCCTCGATCATCGCGAACTGCCGCTCCAGGCGCGACGACAACAAATCCACCTTTTCGGTATCCGCGACCACAAGCGACGGCGCAGCCAACACAATACCCATGGCAAACGCCCCCAGACCGGCGGCCCAGCCACCACGGTGTGACACCCCTGAAACAGCAAAAGAAAAATTCTTGAACTTCACGGAAAACGATGCCCTTTCCGAACGGGCGATGCAAGGTCTTTTGCCCGGCAAAGGAACCAAAAGCCCGCTTCCGACCAGCCCGTCGTCAGGCCTTCTGCCCGCCATCACCGGAATCACCCTCCTCAGGCGTCGCCGGATCACCGACCAAGCCGCTTTCCACCATTTCGGAGGGCGTCGGCATCGGACCGCCGCCGCCTTTTCCTGCGGCGGCATCCATGAACGGACGGAAAATCTCAATCGGCAACGGCAGGAAGGTCGTGGTGTTGTTCTCGCCGGAAATCTCCACCATGGTCTGGAGAAAGCGGAGTTGCAGGGCAATTGGCTCGGCGCTGATCATCTTGGCCGCCATCGTCAGCTTCTCCGCCGCCTGATACTCACCCTCTGCATTGATGACCTTGGCCCGGCGGTCGCGCTCGCTCTCCGCCTGTCGGGCCATGGCCCGGCGCATGCTCTCCGGCAGCTGAACATCGCGGACCTCCACCGCTGTCACTTTCACACCCCAGTTGTCAGTCTGCTTGTCGATCACCTCCTGCAACGTGGCATTGATCTGGTCCCGCTTCGAGAGCAACTCATCCAGCTCCGATTGCCCCAGCACACTGCGCAACGTCGTCTGCGCAATCAATCCCGTGGCGCGCCAGAAATTCTCCACCTTGATCACCGCCGACTCCGGACTGACCACGCGGAAAAACACCACCGCATCCACTGTCACCGGAACGTTGTCGCAGGTCATGATCTCTTGGCGATTCACATCCACCGTGACCACCCGCAGATCCATCTTGACCATTTTATCGATCACGGGGATCAGGATCACCAGGCCCGGGCCTTTGGTTCCGATCAATTTTCCCAGTCGAAACACCACGCCCCGCTCATACTCGCGCAGAATCCGGATCATCTGCGGCAGCAGCAGGGCTCCCAAAATCAATATGGGAATCACCCAGGATACCAGCGAGAAAAGGTCCTCGACGGCGGCAAGGGGAAGGCTCGACATGGCGGTGAAAGAGAGGTGGGTCATGGCTATTTTGGGTTTGGGTTCAGATGGGCTTCTCGGTGGGTTGGCCGGCCGCCGGTGCGGCCTTTGCACTGGGTTTCACAGTCAACACAAGATTCTCACTGGACACCACCTCGACGCGCCCGCCCGGGCTCAGCGCCGAACCATCGGTCGTCTCTGCCTTCCAGCGCTCCCCCTCGAAAAACACCCAGCCGCCGCCTTCCCGCCCCTCCAGCACCTCGGCAAAACGCCCGCCCATCGATTCGCGCCCCGTCGCCACCGGCCGCCGCTGCGCCTTCACCGCATAACCCACCACGAAAAACATAAACAACCCGGTGACGATCGCCGCAGGCAGGATGTAGAAGAGCGACAGCTCGAAAGCTGGGCCCTGGCCTTCAAACAAAAGCAATGATCCAAGAACGAAAGACACGACTCCTCCTACACTGAGTATACCATTGGTTGGCGTGAATACTTCAAGCAAAAA
Organism: Verrucomicrobiales bacterium; assembly: GCA_007125835.1. GTDB lineage: Bacteria > Verrucomicrobiota > Verrucomicrobiia > Verrucomicrobiales > SLCJ01 > SLCJ01. The sequence continues at coordinate 5,457 of SLCJ01000160.1, forward strand.
CAGCGCGATGGCAAGTGCGATCAGCGCAAAAGCGGCGGCATTCACCGGCAGACTGGCCGAGAGATAAAGCACAAGAATCAATGCCAGCGCCCCCACCATGCCGGGAAACAGAGCCCCTGGGTTGCTGATTTCGCCTAGAATGCCGTAAATTGCCACCAAAGTCAGGATAAACAGCACCTCGGGCCTCCAGATCGCGTGGAAAAAGGCCTCGCCCCAAGTGCGGGGAATGTCCAAAATCCCAGCCTCCGCCGTGCCAAGCACCCCGTGTTCCGTCTCAAATCCGTGGATCACCTGCAAGACTTCGTCGAGATCCCCCGCCAAAAAATCGATCACCTTCTTCTCCATCGCCTCCTCTCCGGTCAAGGAAGCCCCCTCCGTCACGCTGCGGATGGCCCATTCCACATTCCTCCCCCTCTTCTCCGCGATGCCCTGGATGAAGCTCGCCGCAAAATTCTCCACCTTGCGCCGCATGGCATCACGGTTGTCAGTTGCACGCTCTCCCTCGCCCTCCCGCACCGCCGATTCTTCCTCCGCTTCACCTTCATCTTCCTCTTTTCCGTCCTCCGACTCCTCGGCATTCGCGGCATCCCCGCCATTCGCGGCCTCTTCTTCGCCAGCATCTTCCTCCGTCGGTTCGAGGCCTGCGGCCCGGTCCGACCCTGCCGCGTCACTCACATCCGCCACCAGCCCACCCAAGCCAACCACGAACGAACCCTCGGGAGATCCTCCCCCCATCGTCACCGGTGTCGCCGAGCCAATTGTCGTGCGCGGAGCCATCACCGCCACATCGGCGGCCAGCGTGATGAAGCAACCTGCGCTGGTCGCATTCGCCCCGTCCGGCCCCACCCACACCACGATAGGCACCTCCGAGGCGTAAAACGTCTGCACAATCTGCTTCGTCGTCTCGAGCAAGCCGCCCGGCGTGTCGAGCTGGATGATCAACGCCTCGTCACCCCGCTCTTTCGAAACCCGCGCCGCCCGCTCAATATAGCTGTGCACCGCCGGGCCAATCGCCCCGTTGATCACAATCCGCCCCACCGTAACATCCGCCGACGCGTCATTCGTTTCCGCATCGCGGACGCTTTCCCCCAATCCTGCGGACAGCGACAGCCAAAGCAGGGCGGAGAAAAGGATGGAGATCTTGAACATCATCAGCTATTACGACAATCAACGCCCTTCCGGTCGGAAAAACAAGCTCAATCAATGCGGATGAAGGGGAAAATGAAAAGAGGGGTAGGTTTTTTCGGAGCGCGGATCTTTATTACGCATGGGTGATGTGAGATACGTTGCGATTTTGGAGTTTGGAGTTTGGACGACATATCGAAATCGAAATCGA
>SLCJ01000073.1 GCA_007125835.1 Verrucomicrobiales bacterium
AGGCGATAGCTTGCCTTCGGCAATGATTTTCGCTTCTCACTCCCTGTCCGCCCAGACGAGGCGTTCGCCGGTGTAAGGGTCGAAGACGTAGCGTGCAGGAAAGAACTCCTTGTTGGTAGCGTTTTGTTTCAGGCGACCAGCAGATTCGCCGAGGATGATGTGGCTGACGGAGCGTTGGATGAAGGTCTCGGCGCTGGTTGGGCGACCGGTGAGTGGATCGACATGAACGTATGGGATCGTGCCGCCATTACGCCAACCAGCAAGGTAGGCATTCTCGATTACGGTCCGGTTGCCGGTCCTGCCGACCACGGTCATGGATCCGCGATAGCGGGCATCCTGGGTGTAAGCCTTCTCCGTATGATCATGGAAGTGGATTTCCTTAAGGTCGGCAATTTTATACTCTACCCGCTGCGCTCCGATCATGCCTCCGGCAAAGAGGGGCGACGGAGTAGCCGCATCACCCGAAAAGGCGAGAACCTCGACCGAGCGTCCATCGGCAAAGTGGATGGTGCCGTCGGTAGTTGCCCGATCAGCGGCAGTAGCTGGCATGGAATAAAGCGCAAGAGCAGCGATGTGTGGTAGGATGCGGATGGCGTTCATTGTTCTGGATCAGGGTGCTGTGGCTGGGGAAGTGGTTCTGGCCTCTGGAGTAGATTGGGATAGTTTTGGGGAAGATGTAGGCGATGGCAAGCGGAACTGCGAAGGGCTGGGTTGGGGGATAGTTTGGAGTTTTGAGTTGGAAGTTCAGAAGTCGGGACCGGAGGGAACACAGGTTTTGAATCCGAGAACCACGGATAGACGCGGGGGCGAGCATCGAGCATGGAGCATGGAGACGCGAGCGAATGGCATGCTTTTCCGTGGTGGCCGGCAAATGAGAACGAACTGCAGGGCCGCTGGCCGCAGCGGTCATGCGAATGAGAGGGCGGATGGGAAGGAATACCGCAGAGAGACCAGAGAGCGCAAATAGGGAAAAGAAGTTATTTTGGAGCGCGGATCTTTAGTCCGCCCGAGTGAGGTGAGGTAAGTTGAGAGTTTGGAGTTGGGAGTTCAGGGGACCGCGGCCCGGTCATTCCTCCGGCCCTGCTATGCTTCACAGGAAGGCGACCCATGATCGCCTCCAATTTGGGATGCTTCCACGCCAGCGCGCGCAGGGTGGGCTTTAAACTGGTGGTGAAAGTTATGTTCGCTGCCCACGAACTGAAGCCTGCGCTGCAAGCTTCGTGCTACCGTGCTTCCGAAAATCCCTTGAAGTATGCCGCTGCGTCAGCTAGGCTCGAAACCGTCGTGCGGTCCATTTTCCCGGAACTTCTGGTCGGGGCTGGACACTGGCAGCCGCCGACAGCCACCTTCAACTCCAACGCGAAATCGGCACTGCCAACACAATGATCGGCCTTGCCACCGCTACCGCATGTCATTTATTTTGGTTATGATACGGGCCGTTCTTGACACCAACATCCTGCTGTTTTCCCTGAGATCCAGAGCCGGGGCATCTCATCAGATCCTTCTCCGTCTGGCCAAGCAAGAATTCGAGCTGGTGATCGGCAACACCGTGTTGGCAGAATACGAGGAGGTGCTCAAGCGAGAATGTCCGAAAATTGGCGTCTCTGCTTCAATCGTCGAGCGCTTCCTGGACACTGTATGCGCCGCATCCACCTTTTTTCCAACGTCCTCTTATTGGAAGCCCGCACTGCCCGATGCCGACGACGAGGTATTCGCCCAACTTGCCTTGGAGGCAAAAGTGGGGTATCTGGTCACTTGCAATACACGCCATTTTCCGCCTGATCGCTTGCCTGGCCTGCAGGTCTCGCTTCCAAGAGAGTTTCTTAAGACCCTGAAATCCCGCAATCCATGATCATACAAGCTTCCATTCCCGATTTTCTTGTCCGTCAAGCCGAAGAAGTGGCACGGCGGGAAGGGATCTCCGTGGACTCGGTGATCTCCATAGCCTTATCCTCTCAAGTTTCCGCTTGGAAGGTTCGTGACTCCTTTGAGCAACGCGCAGTCCGTGGTAACCGTGAGGATCTCGCCGAAATTCTCTCTCATGCCTGCGACGCCGCTCCCGTGCCCGGCGACGAAATGTGAATGAACTTCCTTTCAGTTGGCCTGCGGCGCTGGGCTGCCCCCATCCGCATCACCCGCCAATTCGCCGAAGGAGCCAAAGGCAACGTGCGAGCCTCGCTGGCCGATCTGGAGGTGTGGATGGGGTGAATGCCGGCAGCGCTGGGAAGCAATCCGAGAACCACGGATAGACCCTCGGGCGAGCATGGAGCATGGAGACGCGAGCGAGGGGGATGCTTTTCCGTGGTGGCCGGCAAATGAGAACGAACTGCAGGGCCGCTGGCCGCAGCGGTCAGGCAAATGAGAGCGCGGATGGGTGGGAATACCGCAGAGAGACCAGAGAGCGCAAAAAGGGAAAAGAAGTTATTTTGGAGCGCGGATCTTTAGTCCGCCCGAGTGAGGTAAGTTGAGAGTTTGGAGTTTGGATTTCAGGGGACCCCGACCCGGTCATTCCTCCGGCCCTGCTGCGCTTCGCAGGAAGGCGACCGATGATCGCCTCCACGTTGCTGTGCCAGCGCAGCCAGGTGCTACAGACCGAGCCACCCGCGATTCAGCCGCAGCTGCGGTAAGCGGCTTCCCGCAGGCATTCCGTGATGCAGCCTCAGCCTGCTTGATTCCTTTGCCGAACCGAGGGGAAGGGCGGCCCTTCCGCCTGCGGGCGGGGCGGTGAAGGCGGCGCGAAAAGCGGTCTCTCGGGCGGCGCGGAGGAAAAAATCAGCCATGCTGTAAAAAAGAACTTGCGTCGTCTTTTAATCTGTGTATAGTTGCATTCGTCACCCGAAAACTCCAAGCGATGATCAGAAAAAAAAGAAAAAATATTTCCAGTAAAATGAACATGTTCAAAGAAGGTCAGGAAGTCGTGATGATCCAAAGCGCCACAAATGGCAGGCAAACTTTCAAGAAGGGGCAGGTGGTCACAATCCACTCCATTGACAACAATGATGACACCCTCATCGTCGTGGACGACAAGGGCGAGCGGTCGTCGTGGATTTCGAAATCGATGGTGCGGAAACACGTGTCTGCCCTGGAGTGGGGCCTTGTGCGCAAAATGCTGGATGAGGATACCGCAGCGGTGATCGAGACCTGCTTCGAGGGCTGGGAGTTCGTGAGTTTGAAGGAGGAGGTGAGGGACTACTTGCTCGCAAAGCAACCCGACCTCCTGGATGCGGTGCAGGGCTATGCTCTTGCCCGTGCCGACGAGAGGGCCGCGAAACTGGTCATGGTCGAGCCCGATGTGGATTTCGACGACGACAATGACCCCCTGAGCTTTCTCGACGAATGCGAGGAAGCCGTGCTTCAGAACCAAAGCCCAAACCCATAAGAACCATGAAAAACGAGAAGAGAAACCAAAAGTTCATCCTGGTGGGTATGAGCGGCGAAGATCGCCGGTCGTTTTCGAGGCAGCTGCAACAACTGGGCCGTTCAGAAGTAAAGACGATAGCAGCGGCGGACCTCGTCGTGATCGGTCGGTGGGCACGTCCCGAGTTGCTTGAGGAATGCCGATGCGAGCAAAAGTGGACGATCACTCAAGAGGAGCTGGCCGATCGCCTGGCCACCAGAGCGGAACGACTTGAGGTGGAAAAAGAGCCAGTGCGTTCGGTTTTGGAGAGGGATGGCGACACGGTGCGGATTTTTGGCAGGCCGGTGCCGTCACGCAGCGGGATCGAGCCGGGGCCGTCGCCGATGATTTGCGGTGATCGGCCCACCTTGTTGATTTTGCAGGCACTGGCTACCGGCATGGAGCTGGGGATGCCCGTCCGCATCGAGGGACCGACCGGCACGGCCAAGAGCCTTGCGTGTTCAGTGCTCGCCGGATGGCTTGGCTTGCCAGTCCACCGTTTTAATTTCTCCACCCAGACCGAACTGGGCGACCTGGTGGGCAAATTCATACCCGCGGCCCCCAAAGGCAGGGAGTTTTTTAAGTTCCTTGAGGAGAACAGACAGGGATTGAGCGGGCTTTCCGTGGCGGTGCTGGAAAAAGCGCACGCCGAGCACCGTGAGCTTACCGGCGCGGAGATGGATTTCATCCTCAATCGCGAGGGCGTGGATACAAAGGGCTGGCAGTGGACGGACGGGTGCCTGGTGCGGGCTCTGCGCCAAGGAGGGCTTTTCTGCCTGGATGAGTTGAACCTCGCCTCCTCGGCGGTGCTTGAGAGGCTCAATCCCCTGCTGGAGAACCCGCCCACCTTCACCCTGTGGGAGCACCAGGCGGAATGCTTCGGCCACGGCGGCACACCTGTAGCCACCCCGTTTCAGATTGTGGCGACCATGAACTCCGTAGCCTATGCGGGACGCCAGGCGCTCTCGCCGGCATTGCTGGCGCGTTTCCCCGTGAGCATCCATTCCGAGGTGGCAAGCGAGCAGGACACCTGCGCCCTCGCCGACTACCTGGCGACCGGCTTGCAACCCACCGTCTTGATGCCATGCGGCAGGCGGTTCAAACTCGACGATGGCGAGGCACCCATGCCCGGCCTCAGCCGCTTGGGGCAGTCGCTCCTCCATTCGATTGCCCTTTACCATACACAGGCTTCGGCAGTTTTGGGCGATGGTGCTTCGGCCGATACCCCATCACGCCGCACGCTTGTCGAGTGCCTGCGGGCAGTGCATGTGGATTTGCAGCAAGGGCAGGAGGCCGAGGCGGCGATTGCCTCCCGGATGCGCACGTTCTACCTGAACCGCGCCGCAGAGGTGCCCACCCGCTCGGCACTGCGGCAGCTGGCCAAGTCGCTGGGGCTCCCGGCCCTCCGGGCGGCCTAGTGTGGTCCGGAACAAGTAGCAGGACTAGGAATCCAAGATCGACCAACGACAACAACGGAAGGCACCCAGCCCCCCAATCCCCCCACCGAGGAATCCAAAGCACCCCAATCATGAAGACCGAAGATTTCATCCGTCAAAGCAAACCACTCGCCGTGGCCGTCGGGCGCGACCCCGGGATTTCCGTGAAAACCGGCGAAGGCACCTGGTCAATCAGCACCAGCACTGCGGCGATCCGCATCGTGGAAAATGATCTGGCACTGCTGGGCCCTGACCTGTGCACATCGCTGATTATCCACGAGGCCGGGCATGCGGCGATCTCCCGCTATCTTCAAATCATGCATGCGGAGTATGAACTCGATGAATACTGCTTCCGGCGTGATGAGCTGGTTTTACAATACCTCAACCTCATCGAAGACATCCGATTGGAAGCCTGGCTTGCCCGCCGTTTCCCGGGCAACCGCCAGCGGGTAGCACTTCGCGACCGGCATTTCCGCCGGCGCGCCAGCGAAAAACATCCTGAGGGATATGTGGCGGGCTGTCGCTTTGCCTCCTTGTTTTACGGCATATCGGCCCTTTTCTGGAAAGGGCGCCTCGAAGGAGCAAAAATTCACCCGGAAGCCGCAAAGCTGATCAAAGATTGTACCGCCGACTTGGTAGAAGCCGTGGCCAGCCAGCCGCCCGTGTTTTTCGCTGGCGGATGCCCCCCCGCGTTTCTCTCCCACCCGGCATACGCACTTTTTCCTGATGCGGCATTCGAGCCGGGAGAAGCGGAAGTTGTGATGGCAGCCTACGACAGCATCCAGGCCTTGGAGCGTTTGTTCCTGCCCACCCTTCGCCAGTGGATCGACGAACCGGGTCAGGAACCCGTGGATGCGAGCGTTCTTATGGAAGAATTCTTTGGAGACCGCGATTGCCGGAACACCTTCGTGGAGGGAGAGCTACTGCCCGCCAAATCTCCGGCGGCAGGCACGATCATGGAGGCAGCCTGGCAAGAGGTGCGCAAACTGAAAGTGAGTTCCGAATTGCCGCGCTATAGCCCCTTCTTCAGCCGTGAAGAAGAGCGAGCCTTCGAGGCCAGAGAGAGGGAGAAACTTGATCTTGAGCTAATAAAGATCGCCCCTCGGGCGCGACATCTGGCCAAGGAACTGTCCGTTCTGCTCGCCAAAAGGAAACTTCGAGAATCAGCCGGCGGCAGCCGCCGCCTCAATTTGCGGGCGGCCATGCGTGCGGAAACGGCCCCACTACCGGATCATGAATTGTGGAAATCCAGGCCAGGTGATCCCGTGGCCGCCAGTGGCGTCTTGATGATTGTCGACACGTCGGGGTCCATGGAGAGGGGCGAGCGCGCGGAATCCGCCTTCGAGGGTGTGCTCCTGCTGCGTTCGGCACTGCGCCACCTCGGCATCCCCGCAGGCACAATTTGTTTCGCGGATCAAGCAGAGTGGATCGAACGCCCCGGCCCTTTGCCTGCCGAGACACCCACTTTATATCGCAGGATCCAAGAACCCTTTGGCGACACGCGCTTTTCGCCACCTGCCGCCGAAGCCATGGCAGCCATCCACGAAAATTCATGGCAAACATCCCTCGTCATCTGGATCACCGATGGCGGCAACGAGGAATCCGAACAGCACACCACAACACTGCTGTTCGAAGGCATGCGCCAGCTCGGTGCCCGCCTGATCGGCCTGGGCCTTGGCTCCCACACCGCAAAAATTGCCGAACACTTTCCAGACGGGCTTTCCGCCCACAATCTGCGCAGCAAAGATCTCGCTGCTGCGCTCTCACGCATCGCCCGCGCAGCAATCGCACTTGCCCCCGCAGCTTAGCCACGCCAATAAACCATTTACCATGTGCTACTTTTTCTATTTCCTTCAAGACAGCAATCCAGTGCCGTCGGTCAAACTACTCGCCGATCTCAGCCCCGCAGAGGTCGGCCGTCTGCGGCGCGGAAGCATCGATAGCAGCGACCTTTTC
>SLCJ01000202.1 GCA_007125835.1 Verrucomicrobiales bacterium
ATGCGCGACCTGCCGCCTGAGGAAAAGCCCGCCGCGGGGCAGGCGCTCAATGCCGCCCGCGAGGCGATCACCACGGCGCTTGACGAGCGCAAGGCGGCCCTGGTCGCCGAGGCGGACAGCCGTGCGGCGGAGGGGCTCGATGTCACGCTGCCGGGGCGCGAATCGTTCCGCGGCGCGCTGCATCCGCTGACGCTGTTGGAGGAGCGGGTGATCCGCATTCTGCGGCGCATGGGTTTTGCGCTGGCCACGGGCCCCGAGGTCGAGACCGAGTGGCATTGTTTCGACGCGCTCAACACGCCCGCCGATCACCCGGCGCGCAACGAAACGGACACCTTTTACTTCGACTCCGGGCATTTGCTGCGCACGCACACCTCGTCGGTGCAGATTCGGACGATGGAGTCGGCGCCGCCGCCGCTGCGCATCATCGCTCCCGGGTCGGCCTTCCGCCGCGATGAAATCGATGCCACGCACCTTTCGGTCTTCAATCAGATCGAGGGTCTGGTGGTGGCTCCGGGAGTGACGCTTTCCGATCTGAAGGGGACGCTGGAGTTGTTTTTCCACGAATTGTTCGGCGAGGACAGCGAGGTGCGTTTCCGCCCCCATTTTTTTCCTTTCACCGAGCCGAGTTTTGAGATCGACGTGAAACTGGAGGCTGCCGGGCGCGAGGCGAGGTGGATCGAGATTGCCGGATGCGGCATGGTCGACCCGGCGGTGTTCGAAGCGGTGGGGCGCACCCGCGGTGACGACTCCTACGACCCGGAGAAAGTCACCGGTTTTGCCTTCGGAATGGGTTTGGACCGCCTGGCGATGATTGAGTTCGGCATCGCCGACATTCGGCACTTGATCGAAAACGACCGGCGTTTCCTGGCGCAGTTTTCATAACGCACCCTTTTTTGCAGCATTCCATTTTCCTGATTTCCCAGATTTCATTTTTCCCATTTTCCCTCCCATGATTGTCTCGCTGAACTGGCTTTCCAGCCACATTGATCTTGAAGGGCTCGACGCCGAGCGCATCGCTGAATTGCTCACCTTTGCCGGGGTGGAGGTCGAGGGCATTGAGCACCGGGGCGTGAAGGACCCGCATGTCGTGGTCGCCCGGGTGCTGGAGGCCGCCCCCCACCCGCAGGCCGACCGCCTCAAGGTGTGCCAGGTGGATGCCGGCACGGGCACGCCGCGGCAGATTGTCTGTGGTGCCACCAATTACCGCGAGGGCGATCTCGTGCCGCTGGCGTTGCCCGGAGCTGTGTTGCCTGGCGGGTTTGAGATCAAAGAGGGAAAATTGCGTGGCGTGGTGTCGGGCGGCATGATGTGCTCGGCTCGCGAACTGGGCCTGGGCAACGACCACGAAGGCCTGATGATTCTCGATGGTGAAGCCCCGGTGGGCACGCCGCTGGCGGAATATCTCGGGTCGGACGTCTGCCTCGAGATCGAGGTCACGCCCAACCGCCCCGACCTGCTCGGCCACTATGGCTTGGCGCGCGAGCTTTCGGCGCTCACCGGGCGAGCGCTCAAGTCCGGGCTGCCCGCGCCGCAAGCCGTCGAGCAAGCGCCGGACTCGCTGCTTGGGATCACGATGCCGGAGACGTGCCCATTTTACGTGCTGCAAAAAATCACCGGGGTGAAAGTCGGTTCGTCGCCGCAATGGCTGCGGCAGCGACTCGAATCGGTCGGGCTGCGCCCAATCAACAACATCGTCGATATCACCAATTTTGTGCTGCTCAACACCGGGCACCCGCTGCACGCATTCGACGCCGCCAAACTGGACGGCACGCGCCTCATCGTCCGCGCCGCCAAGCCAGGCGAAACCATCGCCGCCCTCGACGATTGCGACTACACTCTCACTGAAGAAGACTGCGTGATCGCCGACGCCAGCGCCCCACAGGCCATCGCCGGCGTGATGGGCGGGGCGGTGTCCGGTGTCACGGAAACCACGATCGACGTGTTTTTGGAGTCGGCTTGGTTCCTGCCGACGGCGGTGCGCCGCACCTCGCGGCGCCTTGCCCTCAGCTCTGATTCGTCCTACCGTTTCGAGCGCGGCGCGGACCCCGGAATGGTCACCCGCGCTTCCGCCCTCGCTACCCGCCTGATTCTTGAATGTGCGGGCGGGCAGGCCGACGGCCCCTGCCTCAGCGCAGGTGAAGTTCCGCAACTGACCGGAACGGTCTCCTACGATCCCGAATCGGCTGGGGTTTTCCTCGGCGGCCACCTTGATGCGGCGGCGCAGATTGAGACGCTGGAGCGTCTAGGCATGCAGCGCGAGGCCGAAAACGGCACCGCCTGGCGGATTCCCACGTTTCGCGCCGACTTACAGCGCCCGGTCGATCTGATCGAAGAGGTGGCCCGCGTGCGCGGCCTCGCCGCTGTGCCGCCGCGCACCTCGGCCGCCCCGGCATCTGCCAGCGACGCCGACCGCCTTCACGATTTCACCCTCGATCTCAAGAAGCGGCTCGTCGCCCTTGGCTTCAGCGAGGCACGCACGCTCAAGCTCGTTTCCGCCGCCGAGGCGGAGGTCGCGCCGGGCGATGCCACCGCCGTGGCCCTGCGCAACCCTCTCGGCGAGGAGCATACCCACCTGCGCCCCTCGTTGCTTCCCGGACTGCTCGGCACCCTCGAGCGCAATCTCAACCAAGGCCAGAACCAGCTTCTTTTTTTCGAAGTCGGCACGGTGTTCGAGACGGCGGTGGATGGCGGGGTGGCCGAAAGGCAATCGCTGGCTCTGCTGATGACGGGCGATTGCGCGCCCCGCTCGTGGGCCGCCCCGGAATCACCCCAGGCCACCTTTGCCGCTTTGCGCGGTGTGCTCGATCTGCTCCTGCCGCGGCAATTCAGCCCCAAGGTCGCCGCTGCCGAGACCAAGAGCATGGTCGCCGCCGCCACGGTCGGCGAGGGGCGAAAGAACCTGTTCGGCTGGATCGGCCAAGTGCACCCCGCCACATGCCGCCAGATCAGCGCGAAGTCGCCCGTGTTCGCCGCCGAACTTTCACTCGATGCCCTGGCAAAACTGGCCGCCGCTCACACGCCGCGTTTCCGCGACCTGCCGCGTTTCCCGGCCGTCACGCGCGACATCGCCGTGGAAATCCCCCGCGACCTACCGGCGTCGCGCCTGGAGAACGCCTTCGCGCAAGCCGGTGTGGCACTGCTTGAGTCTTGGACGCTGTTCGATGTGTTCGCCGACCCCGAAGGCGTGCGCATGGCCGCCGACCGCCGCTCGCTGGCCTGGTCGCTCACCTACCGCGACCCCGCAAAGACCCTGCGCTCCGAGGAGGTGGATGCCGCCCACGAGAAAATCAGGCAGGCTTTGGGGCGCGTTCAGGGTGTCGTCCTCAGATCGTGATTTTTTCGAATTCGCCTGCCTGCCGCCACATTTCCGCTTTACCTTTGCCTGTTCCGGTCAATTCTTCTCAGATGCCCGTGCGCCCACGCCGCCGGGCCTACCGGTTTTCCGTCCATCCCTTCCCTCCGACCCGATGAAATCTCCTTTTTTCCCTCTGGTTTGTGCCTTGGCACTCCCGCTCATCATCACGCCTCACCTGGCTGCCGAGGAGGAGGAAGATGGCCAAACCCGCCCGTCCACCAACCTCTCCGACATGACCGACCTGCTGCGCCAGCTGACCAGCCGGGTCGACATCCGCAGCCTCGGCGGAGCTGAAATCATCGACTTCCAGAAGGGAATCATGCGCTATCGCGATTCGGTCACGATCGACTACGAAGGCATGCGCATCCTGGCCGACGGAGCCGACTTCAACCGCACGACCGGTGACCTGGCCGTGCGAGGAAATGTGTCCATCTACCGCGAGGGTATGCTCTATCGCGGCGAATCTGCTGTGTTCAACGTGCGCACCAACGTGATCACTTCCGACAATTTGCGCAGTTCCCTGCTCGCCGACGAGCGCGAAATTTTCTTTCAAACCGAAGACCTTCGCGGCGTGGCCGGCGGCGACCCAAGTGAGAAAATAGGCACCCGGAACACGTTTTTCACCACTCACGACAGCTCCCACCCCAACTGGAGCATCCGCGCCAATTCGGTCGACATTTTCCCCGAGGACAGGGTGGTCTTCCGCAACATGACTGTCTACGCGGGCGGCACCCCGGTGTTCTGGCTTCCCTATCTCAGCCAGCCGCTCGACCGCGAACTCGGCTACTCCTTCACACCCGGATACGACTCCGTCTTCGGAGCCTACCTGCTCAACCGCTACGGCACCTTGCTGGGCGAAAATGCCCACACCCTGGCCACCTACCGCTTCGACATCCGCAGCGAACGCGGGCTCGCCGGCGGTGTGGACCTGCGCTCCACACGCCATCGCTCCAATCCTAACTATGGCCTGCTACGACTCTACTACGCCAATGACCAGGACCCTGGCACCTCCCGCACCGGACGCACCCGTGTCGACCCGCCGGACTCGTCCCGCTACCGTGCCAGCCTGCAGCAGCGCTTCTACTTTCAGGGTTACGAAGATGCCTTCGACCTGGGGGAGGACGGGACGCTGCGCCCGCGCCCGGTGGACGACACTTTTTTCCTCGACGCCAATCTCGACCTGCTCAGCGACGAACATGTGCTCGAAGATTTTTATCCCGGCGAGTTCCGCACCAATCCGCAACCCGACAACACGCTTAACCTCGTTAAGACCCACCCCTTCGGTTCGCTCAGCCTGATGGGGCGCTTCCGCGTGAACGACTTCTTCCAAAGCGACACCCGCCTGCCCGAAATCGCGCTGGACACCGTGCGCGTGCCGGTGCTCGGATCGCCCGTGTTCTACGAGAGCACGTCGTCGTTCGGCATCATCGATGAAAAGCCCGCATCGGGTCTCTCCCAGCGCAATAGCGCCCGCGTGCGGTCGCTCCGCGAAGATCTGGAGGCCTTCGAATCGGACTCCGATTTCAACGCGATCAATCCGGACTTCGACCCCGACGCCACCCGCGACCTCCTCGACCAGCTACAGTTCGGGCTCGCCGAGCGCGGATTCAACCGCTTCGACACCTACCATCAGGTCTCCGTGCCGGTCACCCTTTTCGGTTGGCTCAATCTGGTGCCACGCGGCGGCGTTCGCTACACCAATTACTCCTCCGTCACAGGCCTGACCGATCAGGGGGGCGACCGCGCCCTCGTCCACGGCGGCCTCGACGCCTCGGTGAAATTCTCGCGCGAATACGATGGCGTCGCCAGTCGCGCCCTCGGCCTCGACGGGCTGCGCCACATCATCCAGCCCTACACCCGCTACAGCATTGTCACCGGCGACGAACTCGACCCCCTCTTTCCCGTCATCGACCGCATCTCCCCCACCACCCGGCCACGCCCCATCGACCTCGGACGCTGGACGGCCATCGATTCTCTCGGCGAATGGAACCTGGTCCGCCTCGGCACCGCCCAACGCTGGCAAACCCGCCGCGACAACGGCACCCACACTTGGCTCGAACTCGACACCTATATCGATTCCTACATCGACGACCCCGAATTCGACCGCGATTTCTCGAATTTTTACATGGACGCGGCGTGGAATCCGCTGCCCTGGGTTTCTTTCAACCTCGGAGCACAGTTCGACGTGATGGGCGAGGAGCAGGGCTTCAACGAATACAACACCGGCATCCGCTGGATGCCCACACCCGATCTCGACCTCAGCCTCTCACACCGCTACCTCGACAGCCACCCCTTCCTGCAGAATTCAAACCGCATCGATTACCGCGCCTTCTATCGCCTCAAGGACGAGTGGGGTTTCTCCCTCTACCACCGCTGGGAACTGGATGACAACACACTCGAAACGCAGCAATACAGTATCCACCGCGATCTGGTCTCCTGGACTGCCGCGCTGGGCACGGTGTTCCGCGACAACCGGGGACGCGACGAGTTTGGCGTCGTCTTCACGATGACCCTCAAGGAATTCCCGCAGTTCAGCGTGCCGATCGACCTCGACCCCTCGGGCGTCGCCCAGTGAGGGAGGTGTGGTGTTGGCTGACCTCAAGGGATGGCAAAACAGGATGCCTGCCCCCAAGGAGCGGCGAACCTTCTTAGCCGATGTGGATGAAGGGGAAAATAAGGAAGGAGCTTCGCGCTTGGCCATTTGCCTCCTCATCCTCGGGCGATGGTGGATCGCCCCTCCTTGGTCGAGATGTCTCGACGCTTGAGGAAGATGGATCCCCAAGGAGCGGCGAACCTCCTTCGCGGGCCGGAATCTTTGCCTGCTGGTCGGAATCTATGCCAGCAAATTTAGGGTTGCCCTCGGCCATTGATCTTTTCCGATCGCGCTTGCGTACCGGAGCAACGACACTTTGTCGTGGTGGCGAATGAGGAAGCGAATGGCTGCGACGGAACGGCTTGTTTCATTCTCCGATTCATTTTCACCCCCCTCAAGAGTGAAGGGGGCTCCCTACTGGCTGCAAGGTGGAGTGGAGGTTTTTTGCTGAGATGCTGGCCGAATTTCTGCCTGGCCACTTTCCGTTGCCCCCCAAGGAGCGGCGAACCTTCTTCGCCGATGCGGATGAAGGGGAAAATGAGAAAGAGCTTCGCTCCATGCCATTTGCCTCCTCATCCTCGGGCGATGGTGGATCGCCCCTCCTTGGTCGAGATGTCTCGACGCTTGAGGAAGATGGATCCCCAAGGAGCGGCGAACCTCCTTCGCCGATGTGGATGAATGGGAAAATGAGGAGGGAGCTTCGCGCTTGGCCATTTGCTTTCTCATCCTCGGGCGATGGTGGATCGCCCCTCCTTGGTCGAGATGTCTCGACGCTTGAGGAAGATGGATCC
>SLCJ01000103.1 GCA_007125835.1 Verrucomicrobiales bacterium
GCTGCGACCGATGATCGCTGCCACGGAGGTGCACGGGGCGGCGGTGTGCCGGTTGGTCGGTTGTCTTTGTGGGGGGTGAGGGGGCGGTTCGCCATGTGAGATGCAGACATCACAAATCAGGGCCCACTCGCATCAGACTTTCGTGCGGGTGGCGTCCCAATTCAGGGCAGCCCGGGATGCAGCCCCAGACATGGCGTGCAGAGGCCGGTGGTCCCTGCCACGGAGTGACGCCACGTGGGGGCGGTTTGCAGCCGCCCCTTATGCACAACCCCTTTGGGGTAGGAATTCTGCTATGCGACGCATCCCGGGGTAGGCCCGCTGCGCGGCCCAACCCCGGGCTCTGGAACAGAATCCCGTTGGGATTCCCATAGCACCCCACGTCCTCTGCCCAAGGCCACATCAACGATCAAAATACTGTCCTTCGTAGCTTCTTGGGAAGAAGGATCGTCAATCCCTGCCTTGGGCCACTCCGCACACTGCGCATTCATTCGCGTGACCGCAGGGGCCAGCGGTCCTGCAATCGTTCCATTGGCCCTGCGGAAATTGTCCACTTCCCCGAAGGGGATTCGTTTCAAAGCCCGGGGTTGCGGCGCACGCCGCTACCCCGGGAAAATCACCCCACAACAGCACCTACCCCAACGGGGTTGTGTTCGTGCGAGCTGCCCCCCCATTCACGCTTCCCCATTCCCCAAGAGCCGGGCCAAAAAAAGCAGCCCATCCCTTTCGGGACGGGCTGGTTGTTGGTTTCATTTTATGACACGCGTGGCGTGGAGGATGGCGGCGTTGGCTCGTTGGACGTCATCGGTGTGTGGCCCGGAGTGTTGGCCGCGTTCCCAGGTGAAATCTTCGAGCACCGCGTCGAGAGCTTCGATGGCGGCGCGTGCCTCGGGGGTGTCCTGTTGGTCAGCGGCTGCGCGCAGGATGCGGATTTTCTCGAAGTTTTCGATTCCGTCGCGGAGCCGTTCGAAGCGGATGGACGAGCGGTCGCCGGGGTAGACGAGGAAGCAGTCGCCGGAGGGCCAGGAGGTGAAGTCTGTGGAGACGAGGGGGTTCTCGACCCAGGAGTGGTAGGCCCAGCGGAGGAAGCCGTCGAATCCACGTGCCGAGGCAAAGAGGGGCAGCCATTCGCTTTCCGCAGGCGGGGAGAAGGTGAAGGTGTTGGGGACCGGGGGTGAGGTGCAGACATAGAACGTGGTTTTGCGTCCGGCGGCGCGGCGCTCATCGAGTAGCTCTCGGGTAAAATTGCCGGTGTGCTGAATGATGGGGGAGAGGTCGTCGAGTTCGCGGACGAGGTCCGTGGGGCGGTTGATGGCGGAGGCGACGAGGAGGTTGGGGGCGTGGCGTTCGAGAGTGGCGAGGGCTCCGCGCATGAGGCGGTCGGGGCGTTCATCGACGGCGATGCGCATGCGCTCGAGCCAGCCTTTGGATTCGAGGTGGGATTGAAAATCGGCAAGGAAAGCCCCCCAAAAGGCATCGTATTCGTCACTTCCGGGTTCGAGGCGAGCGTCGATCCAGGCGTTTTCGCTTTCGTCGAAGTAGCGGAATTGAAGGGACCAGGGAATCATCGAGTAGCCGTGGATGCGTGCGTCGGCGAGCCCGCACTCCTCGCTCATGAAGGTGACCCAGCGGTCGAAGATGGAGTAGTCGTATTCCCATGTGCCATCGGCGCGTTTGATCCATGTGATCATGGAGGGGAACCAGTCGTAGGTTTGGGCTCCCCAGGGTTCGTGGATGAGGGTGGTGGTGATGGTTTTCTGGCCGGCCTCGGCGAGGCGGATCATCGAGGGTTTGAGCAGCGCGAGGTGTTCGTCGGACCAGAGGGGGACGTCGTGCCAGCGGGCAACGGCATCGGGGTGCTGCCAGAGGTCGAGGTGGATTTTCCACTTGGAGGGAGGTGGGAGGGTGGCGGGCAGCACTTCGAGGCGGATGGGGAATTCGAGGATGGAGGAATTGCTGCGGACCGGAAGTGAGCCACGATAGAGGCCGGGTTCGGCGTCACCCGGGATATTGATTTCGATCCAGACGGGGCGGTTGGCACCGGCCGGGAGGTCGAGGGTGGAGGAGTGGTCGAGGATATCGCCACGGGGAATGCCGTCGGCCAGGGTGTAACGGACGAAGCGCGCCGACCCACCGATGGTGGCAGAGCTTTCGGTGTGTGCAAGTTCGAGGGAATCGAAGCGGACGGCTTGATGCGGGGCATCGCTGAACAGCACCACTTGTGCGCTTACGCGTTCGCCGCGCCATCCCGTGAGGGGAATCCCCTCTTCCGGGGGCTGGAGATTCCCGATCGGGCCGTGGGGTGGATAGCGCTCGTCTATGGAGCCGATGCCGCCGGCGAGAGCGGCATCGGGCGCGCTGGCATACCCTTCAATTTGCACGAGGTGGCCGCCGCTCTGCGCACCGCGTGAATTGCCGAGAAACGTGGTGCGGACGTGACGGATGGCGATCGGATCGAATGTGAAAAGGGTTCCCTCGGCGTCTGAGGCGATTGAGTTGGCGGTCATATCGCCGAGCATCGTCCACTCGGAGCCGTTCTCCGAGCCTTCGACTTTGTATTGATAGATGCGCCCATCGCCCCAGTAGGGCCAGACATGGATGGCAGCAATTGGGGTGGCTTCGTCGAGGTCGACCTGGTGCCAGACGGGGATGTTCTCGCACGCCCAATGGTCGGCGGGGTTGCGATTGCCATTGACGGCCCTGGACGGGTCGCGGTCGGACCAGTGCCCGCTGGCGCTGGTTTTTGCATTCAAGAAAAGGTTTTCCGATGCGGCAGCGGCGGGGATTTCTATAGGTTCGAAAGACGGGTGGCGGGCCGGCCCGGAAGCTGCGGCGGGCACTGTGATGGCGGCTGCGGCAAACAGGAGGAACATGGTTTTGGCATTCATGTGCATAGGATGGTGGGGCAAAATTTGCTCTGTGTGATTGCGATAACGCGGCCGACCTCAAGTTTCTTTCGGGAAATACCCGGGGACAATCGGTTGCGGAGCGGATGCGCTGATGGCGCAGAAGCGGTAGCCAGGTTGGTTGCCAAAGTGGGTTTGCGGCATTTCGAGAGATCGAGGTGCGCGATTGCAGGGCTGGGAGCCCCAGTGAGCCACGCGTGCCATGCCGCACCAGGATGTGCCGACGCTCCGGGAATCAGCTCCTTTCCTTGTTTCCCGAGGAATGCTGACTTTTGCCTTTGTGGGAGTCGATCCTCACAGCGGGCGGCCGAGAAATACGCAGAGAACGGTTGCGTCGTTGTTTCCGGGATTGAAAATGCGGTGATCGACTTCGGCGTCAAAATAGGCGCAGTCGCCCTGATTCATTTCGGTCACCTCTCCGTCGTATTCGAAAGAAACACTGCCTCTGAGCACGAGCATGAACTCCTCCCCCTCGTGAGGCATGGCGTCCCGCCGTCCACCACCGGCGGGCACGGTGAGAACGAAAGGATCCATTTTCCGGTCTGGTCGGCCGTGAGCGAGCGAAGCGTAAAGGATGTCGGATTGGTCGCGGTCGCGTTCCACCTCCTTGCGGGCATCGGCTTTGCTGATGCTGATTCTCGGCTTTTCGTCCAGTCCCTCGAACAACTCGGAGAGGCGCATTCCGAGGGCGTCACAAATCCGTGTGAGGCTTGGCAACGACGGGGTGACGCGGAAATTCTCCACCTTGGAAAGCAGGCCTTTGGCGAGCCCGGAAAGCTCGGCTAGGCGGTCGAGTGTGTAGCCTTTCGAAAGGCGGGCGGTCTTGATGCGGGTGGCTAATTCAACGAGGTTCATGAGTCTTCCTGAATAGGAGGGTTTGAAAACCACTTCGTCAAGCACCAATTGTCAAAAATCCGATCAAAGATCTTCGGCCTGCCGAGAATGGGGTCCCTGCATCATGCCCAGGGTAGGGATTCAGGGAATGAGGGGTCGGCTTCGACGCCGGCGGAGGGCAGGAAGTTGGCGATGTGGACGGATTTTGCGGCGGGCCGGATTTGGAACAGACGGATCATGGAGGCACCGTGTTCGACAGAGAGTCCGTGGATCATTTCCTTTTTTTCGGCGTCGTATCCCCATTCCTGCCAATTGTAGTAGAGTCCGGCGACTTTGTTGCCGTTTTCGCCTGATTGATCGAGCCATGCCTGGCGCGGACCGGAGATGGAATGCCCGGAATGAACCATGCGCAGATTTGGCCAGTGGCGGAGGTAGCGTTCCCACATGTCTTTGCCGTCGTGGGTGTATTCCGGTCCCTCTTCGGTGGAGAAATGGGCGTAGCGTTTCGGGTTTCCGCGTTTGCTTTCATCGACAAGCAGGCTGTCGGTGTCTAGGTAGGAATGGGTGAAAGCCATGACCGAGTGATCGGGAAAGCGGTTGCGTACGAGGTGGTCGGCCCATTTCATGACCTTTTCGCGTGGCCCGAGTTCAAGGCAGAGCATCAGCATTTTCACCCCGGCAGCCTCGAAGGTGAAATAGTGGTTTACGGTGCCACCGGGGTCGGGTCCCGGATCGTCCGACTCGCTCTCGAATGTGCCGCCGAATCCAGGGGCGTTTTGGTAGAGCGACATGCCGAAGGCCTCCTCCCTGTTCCATTCGTTGTTGATCCGGGCGTTGCTGGCGCGGTCGTAGTCGTGGTTGCCAATGCAGACGGAGAGCGGGATGCCGGCCCTGACGATTGGTTCGAAGCCGCGGCGGCTGGTGGCGAGCATCTCGCCGTGCGACCCGGATCCCCGGCGGTCGCCGGCATCGCCGAGTTGTGCGACGTAGCGAATGTTGAGGTGTTGGGCGCGGGCAACGATCCACTCGGAGACGGTGGCAAGCCTTTCCCCAGTGCACATGAAATCCACGTGAACGTCGGGGATGCCGACGATGGTGAATCCTTCCTCTGGCGAGAGTGCGGTATTGAGCCAACCGGCTTCGGCGGAGGGCGACCCCCCGCGTGCGGACGCCAAACCCAGAGCCGCGCCAGCCCCGAGTGAGCGCCCGAGAAAGGAGCGGCGGGTGATACGGGGCGCATCGAAGCGCCCGTCCGTGTTGCGATCAGAGTGATTTGGGAGATTTTTAGGTGTGGTTTTCATTGTTTGACTGGATTGCTTTGAATGGGGAAAGGCAGGATGGTGGCTGAGGGGATTGCGGGCTTCAGAGCCATGGCAGGGATTCCGGGGTGGATGCTTCCGCTTCGACGCCGGCGGAGGGCAGGAAGTTGGCGATGTGGACGGTATTTTCGGCGGGTCGGATGTGGAACAAGCGGATCATGGCTGCGCCGTGTTCGACAGCGAGTCCGTGGACCATTTCCTTTTTCTCGGCGTCGTAGCCCCACTCCTGCCAATTGTAGAAAAGCCCTGCCACAGGATTGCCATGCTCCCCTTTTTGCGCGAGCGATGCCTGGCGGGGGCCGGAGATGGCATGACCGGAATGGACCATGCGCAGGTTTGGCCAGTGGCGGAGGTAGCGTTCCCACATGTCTTTGCCGTCGTGGGTGTATTCCGGGCCCTCCTCGGTGGAGAAGCCGGAATATCCTTTCGGGTTGAATGCGGTGCCGTCTGTGACCAGTGTGCCGTCGGTGTGGAGATATGAGTGGGTGAACACGACCACCGAGTGGTTGGGGAAACGCTCGCGCACGAGGTGGTCGGCCCATTTCATGACCTTTTCGCGGGGTCCGAGTTCGAGGCAGAGCATCAGCATGTCCACCCCTGCGGCCTGGAAGGTGAAGTAGTGGTTTACGGTGCCGCCGGGTTCGGGGCCGGGATCGGCGGATTCGCTTTCGAACGTGCCGCCGAAGCCGCGCATGTTTTGGTAAAAAGACGCACCGAAAGCTGCCCCATCCATCCATGCCGAATTGGTGCGCAGCGAGCTTGGGCGGTCGTAGTCGTGGTTGCCCATGCAGACCGAGACCGGGATGCCAGCCTGGGTGAGCGGCGCAAAGCCACGGCGGCACGCCGCCAGCATTTCGCCGATGGAGCCGGAGCCCCGGCGGTCGCCGGCATCGCCGAGTTGGGCGACAAAGCGGATGTTGAGACGTTGGGCACGGGCAACGATCCATTCGGAAATGGTGGTGAGGTTGTTCGACTTGCACAAGAAATCGAGATGCAGATCCGGGATGCCGACGATGGTGAATCCACGGTCCGGCGGCAGCGTGGCGTCGAGCCAGTTGGCTTGGGCGCGGGCGTGTGAGCCGACACCAAACCCCAGCGCCGCACCGGTGGCGAGGGAGCGTCCGATGAACGAACGGCGGGTGAGGGGGGCGGCGACCGGCTTGCCGGAGGAGGTTTTGCTGCTCATACTCTTTGCTGCTTTTAGAATCCAATCTATGGAGTGTCGATATCCGTGGGGTTGAGCAATTCGGCGGCCTGAAAACCGCCTGGGTCGAACACAAAGGCGCGGAAGCGATGGATCGAGCCATGGAACCCCCCGGAGGTGTTGCCGCCGCCGGGAGCGCTGCCATTGTCGAAGAGATTGCCTCCGAGCACCGTTGCGCCAAGTGTCGCCGTGTCGATTGGGGTTGGTCCGCTGGCGCTGAATGGCCGACTGGCTTCCTCCACCCCATTGACGAACAGGCGAGCGGTGCCGTTGTCCATGACAAAGGCGAGAGCCACGGTCTGTCCGGCCTGAGCGGGTGTGGTGGCAGATGCCGCGCCCTCGGCGGCCTCGATGAGGCTGTAGCGTGCGCCATTTTGATAGATGAAACTTCCGCGATTCGATGAGTCGGCGGCGACCACCCCGGCCATGATGCCCAA
>SLCJ01000318.1 GCA_007125835.1 Verrucomicrobiales bacterium
GCCTGCCATATTTTGCTTGGCCGATGCGGATGGGGAGGGAAAAGAAATGCGTCTCGCTCAATACCATTCACAACCCCTTCCCATGGGCGGCCAGCCAAGCCAGCCCAGAACTCGTCATCTGCTTTCCGGGTGGCAGATCACTCAGGCGGACTGAAGATCCGCGGTCCGGAAGAGGAACCACTCAGAAATCAATGGTTTGCCAGAAATAGCACCTGTTTCCTGCTCTCTGAAAAAGTCCGACGCTCATGGAGACGCCGCTACAGGGGACTCAATGGGCGCAATGTGTTGCGTGAGCGGTTATGGCGGGCGCCACCGACTTGCGCCTTCCGGCGCGGAGCATCCTCTGTAGCGGCTGTCTGCGACTGCCGGACTTTTTCTGGCCTGGCAGGGTGCGTGCATTGTGACGTTCCACTTGCTGGGTGAAAATGCTTACAGCCAAGAATTCCCTCGCAAAATCTGCCAGAATCTCGCCATCGACCCCGGCAGGGGAAATTCGCCGCCGATACCGGTGCTTCGGTGTTTGACTTCGTCTATGCGGGATGCGGCTGCGCCGACGCGACTGAGTTCGCGATCGCTCACGAGGGCGTTCGGTGTTTCGGTGTTTCGGTGTTTCGGTGGGGCGGTGGGGGCCTGCCGCTGTAGGTCGCCTGGCCTCAGGGGACCGTGGGTGATGCGCCACCATCTTCCACCCACGCCAACTCGATCACCTCACCACCGCGCGATCGCGTCTTGGAGTGCGTGCAGTCCTCTGCCGCTTTGTTGGTGATGCGGCGAGGGTAGAAAGCGATGGAGTTGGGCTTGGTTTTATCCGGACCGGGGGTGATATCCGGACCGGGGGTGATGGTCCACCACCCAACGCGCTGCCATTAGCTTTCTCATTCGCATGACCGCTGTGGCCAGCAGTCCTACAGTGCGGTCTCATTTCCTCAGATTAGCTCGGAAACAATGCCTAACAAAATTTTCGGCCTGAGAGGGTTCGCTGGTGTCGGCGTGGTTTCTCGGTGAACGGATGGCCGGACAGCAGAAAAAAGTGCGACGCTCATAGACGCGCCGCTACAAGGATCCGTCGATTTCCGGCGCGCTCGCCTCCAGCGTGCAGGATCGGGTTTGTGCGCGT
Organism: Verrucomicrobiales bacterium; assembly: GCA_007125835.1. Lineage (GTDB taxonomy): Bacteria > Verrucomicrobiota > Verrucomicrobiia > Verrucomicrobiales > SLCJ01 > SLCJ01. The sequence goes on from SLCJ01000318.1 coordinate 1,118, forward strand.
GTGGGGAGGGAGAAGGTGGCGAAAGCGCCGCGTCGGCCCAGCGAGAAGCAGCGTGAGGAGTTGGCGGCGGCGCGTGGGGCGAGCTGCAGGGGTGAGTGGCTGACTTCGATAGAGAAGGTGCGGTTGGGTGGGGTGTGTCGGGTGGAGGAGATGGTGGAAGGTAAGCGGCAGGGAGAGAATCTGATGTATTCTACGTCTTCTTCTGCGGGCGGCAGAGGGCTTGGCCGAGGGCGGCGGCTGTGATGCCGCCGCCGAGGGAGAGGGCGAGGTAGGCGGCGGCGAGGTGTGGTGGGGGGGCGTCCGGGCCGGCGACGAGCCAGCTGAGCATGGAGAACGTGGTGAGTCCGCCGCAGAATCCGGTGGCGAGTCCGACGCGGAGGTGTTCGGGGAGCAGGGGGCGGGGTCGGTCGGCGAGGGCGGCGATCATGCCGATGATCAGGCAGCCGATCAGATTGGCGGCGAGGGTGGCGGCCAGCAAGTTGGTGAGGCTGGCGATCCATTCCCGAATCAGCAGGCCTGCGATGGCAAAGAGGGCGATGGCGGGGATGGCTCTCATCTTGCGTGCGGGGAGAGGGAGGGGCTGGCTATGTGGCCGCAGGTGGCCGAGATCGCGCTGGCCTCGGATGGCAGGGGGTTGCTGGAGGTTTGGGCGTTTTCGTTGGCGGGGGCTACATGGGAGGTGGTGGTGCCCCCGGGGCTCAGGTAGGAGGCGGCCAGGGAGTGGCCTGCGTAGAGGGCGGGCAGGCAGAGGATCAGGTGAAGTGAGATGTAGAATGCGGCGCGGCCGGTGCCATTTTTCCGGCGGAGAATCAGGCTCTGCAGGGCGAAGGAGGAAACAGTGGTGAAGGTGCCGCAGAATGCGGCGAGGAAGAGGGTGGTCTGGGAGGCACCTTCGCTCATTGCGTGAGCGGCGATGAAGCCGAACAGGAAGCATCCGATGGTGTTTACGAGAAGCGTACCCCAGGGGAGGGGGTGGCGATCCAGCCACAGGCCCGCGCCATAGCGCGCCACGGCTCCGCAGGCGGCTCCGAGGGCAAGGGTGAGGGGCATTGGGTGCGGTGGTTTGAGTCGCGGATCGCTTTTCCAGGCGGACGGGCAAATCAGCTGCGGCTTGTGGTAAAGTAGTCGGAGAGTGCAGAGACCAGGCCGGGGATGTCGTGCTGGCTGGCTTCGATGTGCGGTTCGTGGCCGTGGTCGCGAAGGGCGGCGCTGGTGATAGGGCCGATGCTAGCCAAGCGTGTGTCCGGGTGCAAGCGCGGGTTGAGTTCGAAGAAGAATTCCACGGTGGAGGCGCTGGTGAATGTGATGGCATCGACTGGCGCGTTGGAGTCGGCGAGGCTTTCGAGCAAGGCCGGATCGGCTTTGGCGGGCACGGTGCGGTAGGCGAGCGCTTCGTCGACGATGGCTCCGAGGTCGGCCAACCCTTTTTGGATCACCGGGCGTGCCCGCTCGGGGCGCACCCAGAGGATCATTTCATTTTCCACCGAGGCGTTGGCGCGGAAGGCTTCGACGAGTCCTTCGGCGGTGTGGGGGTCGGCTACGAGGTCCACATCGAACTTGTGTTCCCGGATACGGGCGGCGGTGCCGGGGCCGACGGCGGCGAAGCGGGCTCCGCCAATTGAGCGGATGTCCGGGTAGAGTTTGAAGAACATCTCGAAGAAGGCGTCGACACCGGTGGGGCTGGTGAAGACGATCCATTGGTAGGTGTGGCTGTCGCGGACGAGTTGACCGAAGGCCATCAGGTCGGTGGGCGGGTTCGTCTCGATGAGGGGCAGCTCGATGGGGGCGGCACCGAGGGAGGTGAGGGCGCGTCCGAGTTTGCCGGCTTTTTCGCGTGTCCTTGTGACGACGATCCGGCGGCCGAAGAGGGGGCGGTTTTCAAACCAGTTGAGCGGGTCACGCAGGGTGCAAACATCGCCGATGATACAAACCGCAGGCGCTTTGAACCCGGTGGCAGTGACCTTTTCGGCGATGTCGCCGAGGGTGCCGGTGAGGGTTTGCTGCCGGGGGGTGGTGGCCCAGCGGACCAGAGCCACCGGCGTCGCGGGATTGGCCCCGTGTTCGATGAGGCGTGCGGTGAGGGCGGCGATGCGCCCAACACCCATGAGCATGACTTTGGTGCCGTCGGCCTTGGCCAGTTTGGCGAAGTCGAGCGACTCTTCTTCTTTTGCCGGATCCTCGTGGCCTGTGAAGAGGGTTAGGGTAGTGTTATGGGCGCGGTGGGTGACCGGGATGCCGGCGTAGGCAGGCCCAGCAATGGCGGAGCTTATTCCGGGGACGACTTCAAATGCCAGTCCGGCGGCGGCCAGCTCCGCGGCTTCCTCGCCACCGCGTCCGAAGATGTAGGGGTCGCCTCCTTTGAGCCTGAGGACGGTGTGTCCGGCGGCGGTGCGTTCGAGAATCAGGCGGTTGATTTCCTCCTGGGTGAGCGTGTGGTTGCCGGCCTGTTTGCCGGCGTAGATCATTTCCGCGTCGGGCCTCGCCCATTGCAGAATCTCCGGGCTGACCAGATAATCGTAGACGATGGTGTCGGCGGTCTCGATGCATTCGCGCGCGCGGAGGGTGAGTAGTCCGGGATCGCCGGGGCCAGCTCCTGCAATATAACAAATTCCTGATTTTTTTTTCATGGCTGCTCGAAGCTGCGGGCGCGTTGGTAGATTTCGAAAAGGGCGGCGGCGAGCCCCTCAGGATCGCGGGGGCTGCCGACCGCCTCGATGTGGGTGGCGGGGGCCGTGGGGTCGTCTTCCGGGAAGACAGCGGCGCGGGCGCGAAGGGCGTCGCCTTTATCGGTGGGGGTGGTGTGGATTCCGATCGGGGTCTGACAGCCGGCTTGGAGCAGGGCCAGGAAGTGGCGCTCGCAGCGGACCCGGGCCCAGGAATAGGCGTGGTTTACAGAGTCGAGGAGGAAGGCGGAGTCAAAGTCGTCGCTGCGGATCTCAAATCCGATGGCCCCCTGGCAGGCGGCGGGCACGAATTCATCGGGGTCCTGAATGATGCCATACATTTCGCGCCCTTCGTAGAAGACCCAGCCGGAGGCGGGTTGATAGCCCAGGCGCTCCAGTCCGGCGCGGGCGAGGACAATGCCGTGGAGGTGGCCGCCGCCGTAGGCCAGCTTGCGGAGGCGGGTGGGCACGTTGCCGCGCAGGGGTTTGATCTGGACGTGAGGATTGACCTCCCGGATCAGGCGCTCGCGGCGCACGCTACTGGTGCCAATGATCCAGTTTTCAGGGGCGTCCTTGATGCCGCCCGGGAGCTGGCGGCGGGTGACGTAGACGTCCTCGACCGCACCGCGGGGAAGGCATCCGGCCAGAGAGAAGGCCGAATCGATTTCGGTTGGCACGTCCTTGAGGCTGTGGACGGCGATGTCGATTTCGTTGTCCGCGAGGGCGGTTTCGAGTTCCTTGGTGAAGGCGGATTTGTCGAGCGGTGCGGTCTTGGATGCGGCTGTGGATGCGGTCTCGCTCTTTTTGCGCCGGGGCATGGGTTTTTGGTTGAGGTCGCCGGTGGTGGTGATGATTTTGCGCTCGATGTTCAGTCCGGGATGGGCTTCAAGCAGTGCTTCGGTGAGCATGTCGGCTTGAGCAAGCGCGAGGTCGCTGCCGCGTGTGCCGAGGCGGATGGTGCGTTGGGTTTCAGGCATGATTGGGGTGGTTCTCGTGGGAGGAGGATGGGGGCGGGGCTGGGGCTGGGGCCCGGCCCGGCGTTTGTGGTGCGGAAAACTGTTTGGCAAGTTCCTCTTCGATCATGGCCCGGCACAGGCCGACCTGCTCCTCGCGCTGCTTACGGCCTTCGTCGGCCAGGCTTTGGAGCGCGTCGATGTCGTAGAGGTAGACGTCGTCGATGGTGTGGATCGCCGGGTCGACATTGCGCGGCACGGCGATGTCGATCATGAAGAGTGGACGGCTGCGCCGACGGCGACGGACTTGTTCGATTTGCTCGTGCGTGACGACAAAATGTGGGGCACCGGTGGAGGCGATCACTATGTCGGCGGCGGCGACTCGGGAGGGCCAGTCGTCGAAACGCAGTGCCTCGCCACCCATTGCCGATGCCAGTTCGACGGCGCGGTCGTAGGAGCGGTTGGAGACGATGATGCTGCGGGCTCCGCGGCTGAGCAGGCTCTGGGCCGTGACGCGGCTCATTTCCCCGGCACCGAGCAGCATGACGTGGCAGTCCCTGAGGTCGCCAAAGATTCGCTCGGCCAACTCGACGGCAACCGAGCCGACGGAGGTGGCTCCGCGTTGGATCGCGGTGTGGTTTCGCAGGCGCTTGCCGACGGCAAAGGCGCGCTGGAACATGCGGTTCAGAGCGGTGCGTGTGCCCCCGCGCGCATGGGCTGCTGCGTAGGCGCTTTTCACTTGGCCGAAGATTTCTGTTTCGCCAAGGACCATGGAGTCGATCCCGGCAACCACGGAGAACAGGTGCCGCCAGACATCCCGGCCGCCCAGTTCATAAAGGTGCCCTGCATCATCCGGCGACAATCCGAAGTGCCCTTCGATCCATTTTCGCGCCGCTTCGCCCGGGTTCTGCCCCGAGAGGTAGAGTTCAACCCGGTTGCAGGTGGAAAGGAGCACCACGCCGTCGATGCCGGGCAGGGCCAATAACGAGTTGGATACATCTGCTTCCTGGGAGGCGCGCACGGCCAGGCGTTCCCGTGTTTCCACGGGAGCGGTCTGGTGGTTTAGGCCTATGCAGAATACTTCCATGAGGGGTGATCAGGTAACGATCCACAGGCTTGCGACGGCGAGCACGAAGCCGACGATGGCTCCGATGGCCACGCGGCGGTGGCTGAGTCCCCGCCAGCGCAGGGTGATGAGAAGGGCGTAGATCCCGAGCACCACCCAGGAGACGGTAAGTTTCGCGCCTCCTGCGGTGCCCATCGCGGCGTAGCCCGCCGCCATGCCTCCCGCCAGCAGAATTCCGCCCAGCGTGGTGACGAGCATCATCGCCTGGAAGAGGTTGCGGATGGGCGGCAGTTGCAGCGACCAGTTCCGCGGGCGCCGCGCCTTGAGTGCGTGGTCCTGGATCAGGAACATCAAGCCGGCGATCGCGGCGGCACCGAATGCAGCGTAGGCAAGCAGGGAAAGTGATCCGTGCAGCTCGATCCAGGGGTCGGCTCCCGTGGCGGGCGCATCAGGCCCCACTTTGTAGACGCCGGGGAGCAGTGCGGCCCCCTGAAGGACGACCACCAGCGCCGAGGTGAAAAAGCCCAGCAAGGACAGCCGGTAGGTGGGGCCGAGGATGAAATACCAGCCAACAATCGCCCATGACATAAAGACGAGGATTTCGAAGACACTGGTGATGGGGCACCGCCCCTGCATGGTGCCGCGTTCCCACAGCACCCAGCATTGGAGGGCGAACCCGGCACCCATCAGCACCAGGCTGCGGCGCCGCACATGCACCAAGCCCCGCATCAGTTGCGAGACGACCAGCACGCAATTCGCGGCGAAGAGCAGGGTGGCCAGCAGCAGGATGGGATAATCCATGAATCAATTGGGGCGCTTGTGCAGCGGGATGGGGCGAGAAGGTGGCGGCGGAGAAGTGGTGGCGGAGA
>SLCJ01000043.1 GCA_007125835.1 Verrucomicrobiales bacterium
ATGCTGGTTGCGAATTCCAATTCCAACTGATGCCGGGTTCCCCGCATACCTTGTCGCGCAAGGATTGGGACGGCGAGACAGATTGACAGTATGCTTTCGATCCTGCGGCGCACTTCTCTCACGCGCAAAAAGCCGGTGGCCTGAGGCCACCGGCTGCACAGTGCGCACGAATGATCCTGAGCCGCCGAAACCGGGGATCAGGACTTGTAACGGAGGCGCTTCTTGTGGCGGTTGGCCCGCAAGCGCTTCTTCCGCTTGTGCTTGTTGATTTTCGTCTTACGACGCTTTTTGAGGGAGCCCATGGCTTGTTCCTGTGTCGGTGATTGGGTTTTTTGCGGGGTGCGCCGGGCGGGGGCTCAGCGGACCAGTTTGTTGAGAGGATACTCGATGATGCCTTCGGCTCCGAGTTCCTTGAGTTGCGGGATGATCTCCCGCACCACCGTCTCATCGATCACCGTTTCCACGGCGACCCATTGATCGGTGTCGGCCAGATGGGACACCGTCGGATGGCGCAGGGAAGGTAAGCATTCGAGGAGATTTTTCAAGTTCTTTTGCGGCAGGTTCATTTTCAGGCCGACTTTGCCGCGCGCGGCGAGCGTGCTCTGGAGCATCAGCGCGAGGGTTTGGGCCTTGGCTTTTTTCCACGGGTCCTGCGCCGCCTGGCGGTTCATGACAAGCTGGGGGTAGGACTCCATCAAGGTGTCGACGATGCGCAGTTTGTTAGCGCGGAGCGAGCTGCCGGTTTCGGTGATGTCGACGATGGCGTCCACCAGCTCGGGCACCTTCACCTCGGTGGCCCCCCAACTGAATTCGACTTCGGCTTGAACGCCTTTGGATTCGAGCCAGCGGGAGGTCAGGCCCACCGCCTCGGTGGCGATGCGTTTGCCCTGCAGGTCGGCGACTTCGCGGACGGGGGAGCCCTCCGGCACCACCAGCACCCAGCGGGTTGGATTGGCCGTGGCGCGGCTGTAAGGCAGGTCGCAGAGCACTTCGACATCGGCGCCGTTCTCAGCGATCCAGTCGCGCCCGGTGATTCCGCAATCGAGGTATCCGTGATCGACGTAGCGCCCGATTTCCTGGGCTCTGAGCAGCCTGCTCTCCAGTTCGGGGTCGTCGATGGCAGGGCGGTATGAGCGGCTGCTGACATAGACCGGGTATCCGGCGGTGCGCAGCAGATTGAGTGTGGGCTCCTGGAGGCTGCCGCTGGGCAGACCGATCCGGAGCGTCTGTTGGGTGTTGGACATGGGGCGGGGAGTTACTCCGGGAGCCGCCGGTTTTCAAGAGATTTCGGTGGTGGGATTGGGGGCGGCGGTGGGTTGGAAACGCCGCAGCCGCAGCGAGTTGCCCACCACACAGAGGCTGGAGGCCGCCATGGCGGCGGCGGCGAAAACCGGGGAGAGCAGAGGGCCGCCCAAGGGGTAGAGCACACCGGCGGCCACCGGCAGCAGTGCGGCGTTGTAGGCGAAGGCCCAGAAGAGGTTCTGGCGGATGTTGCGGAGGGCGGCGCGCGACAATTCGATGGCAACGGCGACTTTACTTGGGTCTCCGGACATGAGCACCACCTCGGCCGATTCGATGGCGATTTCCGTGCCGGTTCCCAACGCGATGCCGACATCCGCCTCGGCCAGAGCGGGCGCGTCGTTGATGCCATCGCCGACAAATACCACCGACCCGCCCTGCCCCCGTGATTCGCGCACCACCTGGGCCTTGTTTTCCGGGGAGACCCTCGCCCGCACATCGGAGATGCCGAGTTCGGCGGCCACCGCCCGGGCAGCCGCCTCCTGATCGCCGCTGATCATCATCACGCGCAGGCCATTTTGCAGCAGCGTCTGCACAGCATGTTTGGCTTCTGGTTTGGGCTTGTCAGCGACCACGAGCAGGGCGGCGGTCCGCCCGTCCACTGCCACGAAAACCGTGGTGCTCCCCTGCCCCGCCGCCTGGCTTGCCCGCTGCGCCAGCGGCGAAAGATCCACGCCCTCGCTTTCGAGAAAACGATCCGATCCGGCCATCACGGTTTGGCCTCCCACCTGCCCAACCACCCCAAAACCGGCATGTGAGACGAAACGTTCCACCGCTGTGGAGGCTGGCTCACTCGCTCCTGGCCGCGCCGCCGCTGCGGCGACGATGGCACCCGCCACCGGGTGTTCCGAGAGGCGTTCCAAAGCGGCGGCCAGGTCCAGCACCTCGTCCCCGGAAAAGCCCTCCACCGTCTCGATGTGGGTCAACTCCGGCCGCCCCTCGGTCAGTGTGCCGGTTTTGTCGAATGCAACCAAAGCCGCGTCGCGCAATCGCTGCAGCGCATCCCCGCGGCGGAAAAACACGCCCAATTCCGCACCACGTCCGGTGGCGGTTAGGATGGAAACCGGAGTGGCGAGGCCCATCGCACACGGGCAGGCAATGATCAGCACGGCCACGGCATTGACCACTGCGAAGCCGAGGGCCGGCTGGGGGCCCAGCCAAAGCCAGAGCATGAATGTCACCGCAGCAATAGCCAGCACGACCGGCACAAACACCCGCGTCACCCGGTCGACCAGCGCCTGCACCGGTAGGCGTGCGTCCTGAGCCTCTTCGACCATCGCGATGATGCGCGCCAGCACCGTATCGCCGCCCACCTGTTCGGCCCGCACCACGATCGCCCCGGACTGATTCACCGTCCCTCCGACGACTTGGTCGCCGGGCTTTTTCGCCACCGGCACAGGCTCGCCGGAAATCATCGATTCATCGACATGAGAACTTCCTTCCGTAACTTCTCCATCCACCGGCACCCGTGCCCCCGGCCTAACCAACAGCAGGTCCCCCGGGCAAACCCGTGTGCCTGGGATCTCACGCGTTTCGCCGCCGTCCTCGACCAGCAGTGCCGTCTCCGGACGCAGATCCATCAGCGCTGCGATCGCCCGACCTGCGCGGCCACGCGCGCCTGCCTCCAGGCTCCTTCCCACCAGCACCAGGGACACAATCACGGCCGATGCCTCGAAATACACTTGTGGCGTGCTCTCCGGCAGCCAATGCGGAAAAAACAGCGAAACCACCGAATATCCCCAGGCAGCGGAGGTGCCCAGCATCACCAGCGAATTCATATCGGGCGCGCCACGCCACAGCGCTGGCCAGCCGGTGCGCTGAAACCGCAGGCCCGGACCGAAAAGAACAAGCGTCGCCAGCACGAAAAACACAAAATGGATGCGGTCCCAACCCGGCCAGCGAGCAAAGAATTCGTGCCATCCCGGAAGCCAATGGCCGCCCATGTCCACCACCACAATCGGCAGGGTGAGTGCGACAGCCAGCTTGGCGGCCCGTCCGGTGGCCCTCGCGTCTTCCTCCTGCCTCGCGGATGCCGTTCCTGCGGAGGGCGTAAGTCCGGGGCGCACCGGTTCGCCGCGATATCCGGCCCGCTTCAGTGCAGCCACGAGATCGTCATCGTCCACACGAACAGATGGTGACTTCTCCACCATCACGCGCGCCCGCGCTGTGGCCAGATTCACCCGCGCCTCTTTTACACCAGCCACTCCTTCCAAGGCACGCCGTACCCGCCCCACACACGAGGCACATCCCATTCCCTGGATTAGAATCACCCGCTCGTCGCCAGCCTCCGAAGCCATGCCCTGCGATACGGCCACACCCCAGGCTTGCCAAGGAAATTCTCACACCCAGCCACAGAAGATTGCACGCAGGTCGGCATGCGCCGGATGATCAAATCAAAACCCAGGCTTGGCTACCGCCGGGCCCTAAAGAGCGCCCACGCTGCGAAAGGCGACAGGGCGCTCGTCCATGGGTACCGAATTCTGAAATTTTTTTTTCGGGGGGCCGCGCCGCCCACCCGGGCGGGCACACCGCAGCAGAAGACCTCATCCATCAATCGAGGCGCTCACCCCTCTCGCCTTCAATTTCTTTTTTCCCGGCGGGTGCGTCGTTGTCCTCCTCGCCGCCGCGATCAAAAAGGCGGCCGAGGTCGAAACGGTTGATTTGGATTCTCTCCGCTCGCTCGCGAATTTCCGGCGGCACCGCATCCTTGTCGTCGTCGGTATCGAAGGGGCCCTCGAAGAGCAAATTGCCTTCGGGATCCTCGGCGCGCAGGATCGTCACGTCGTCCTTTCTTCGAATCTGGATCGATCCGTCGGTGTCTTTGATTTGTATATTCGCGTTGTCGAAGCGGAATACCTCGCGGCGCAAATTGCCACCTTCACCCGGTTCGAGCATGCCTTCCAAATCAAACTGTTTGTGCAACTGGAGTTGCAGATTCTCCATTTGACGGCGCGCCTCTTCCATTTGGCGCTGCACGTCGGGCTGGTCTGCCAAACCGCGCAGCAGGCCGAGAACCTCGTCAATTCCTTCGGCACCCGGAAGATTTCTCTGGGCATCACCGGCCCGTCGGCCGTCGTCCCAGGGGGCCGCTTGGTTGCGAGCCGTCGCGAATTCCGCAGGGCGCGGCTCAAGCACCACGTTGAGCACCATGGGTTCTTCGGCACGGAGAATGTGAAGGTCGACGCGGTCGCCGGGCTCGTGGCTTTCCATCATGGCGGTAAGCTGCTCCGGCGTCCACACAATTTGTTCGCCAACTTGGGTCAGGATGTCGTTGACCGTCAACCCGGCTTTCTCCGCCGGGCTTTCGGGAAGAATTTCCTCAATGGTGAGGCCGCTGCCGCGGGGCAGTCCGAGATGCTCGCCGATGAGCGGGGGCAGGCGGTTGGGCATTACCCCGAGCCAGGGCTGCTGCTGTGGCTCGGCGGCCTGAGCCGGCAGAATCCACACGGCGGCAAGCAGGCAGGAACACAGGATGGACAGTTTGCGTTTCATGAGTCTCGTATCGGGTGGGATGGTGTTGGCTCGGTGCCCGGCCCAAACGGGAGGCGTTGCGAATCACAACAGATGAGCTTAATGGAAGGAGGCGGGCACCAGTTGGATTTCCTCGCGAGGAACCCGGATCTCGTAGGTCGCTCCGCTGTGGGGGTCGACCAAGATCACGCTTTCTTCATACTGATGAAGCACTTGGCGGTAGAATTTGCCATCGCGGCGCACAAGCGGGCCCTGCTCAAACCCTTGGGGCTGGGTGTCAAAGGCCACCTGCTGGAGGCCGTTGGGTAGAATCTGCGGTGCCACGGAAACCTCCGCCGAAGCAGCGGCTTCCGGCGCGACCGAGGAATCACCCCCGGACGTAAACCAAACCGCGAGCAACGCCACCGCAGCCGCAGCAGCGGCGGGCATCAGACCCGACCAGACGCGCGTCCGGACCGGTTGTGCGGGCACCACGTCGACAGTGGCCCGGCTTACTTCTTCTTGCGGCGCGCCCAAGGCGGCAAGCACGTCGCGCGTGAGGGTGGCCGACACAGGTGCCGGTTCGAGGGCCAGAAGCTCCTCTTCAAGGCGTTGGATTGCCTCGTTTTGTTTGTCTTGGGAACGGCTCATAGCACAAGCAGGTGTTGAAAGTGGCTCTCCCCCCCTTTGCCCAGCGAACGGCGCAGGGCTTCCAAAGCATAGCGATACCGCGAGGCGGCGGTGTTTTCGGAAATTTCAAGAGCGGAACCGATTTCCTGAAACGTGAGTCCGCCCCAAATTTTCAGTGTGACCACCTCCCGCTGCGCTTCGGGCAGCTTGCGCAGGGCGCTGGTGATTTCAGCCCTGCGCTCGCGGTTTTCAAACGGACACTGGAAATAGTCGATGCCGCGGGCCTCATCAAAATCGATCACTTTCTCCTCGCGCTTGACGCGACGCGTTTCACGACGTCCGAGGTCGATGGCCACGCGGCGGATGGCGGTGTAAATCTCGGCCGGATCGGGCGTGCCAATGGGATCGCGTCCGCCATTGCGTTTGCGCCTGGCATTCCATACCTTGACTACGGCATTCTGCAGCACGTCCTCGGCGTCCGCTGCGGAGCGGGTGACTTGCCGGGCGAAGAGAAGGAGACGCGGGCTGAAGTGGTTGAACCACTCTTCCCAAGCCTCGTGGGCGGATTGGGGTTTCGGTTGGGCACTCATGGCGTGGAAGGCATGACGGTCAGAGTCGGAAGAGAGTCGGAAGTGTCGTGATGGCTGTTGCTTCTGCATGGGGGAAGCGGCTGCCGGTCCCGCCACGGTCTAATTTTCGACGCCATCAGGCGACGATTTTTTTGCCGGGATACGCCGCAGGTATGCGGCAAACGCGCGCATGATATGAAGGTGGATGCGTGCCTGGGTAAGTCGGTAAACCGGCCAGGGCAGACGGGGCGCATAGCCGTGAATGGCCGCAATCTGGCAGCCCAGACCTGGAATCGCGCGAAATTCAAGCCGTCCGGGCGGGTCGACATTCTTTGCGAGGAGCCCACCGGTGATGTAGAACGCTCGCCGGAGCCCCGCCGAATCGGTGAAGGGAGTGGGAGTAAGCACCAAAAGCGGAACGCGCAAGCCAGCCACAAAAAAGCGCACTGCACCCTCGTCGCCTTCTTCGCCTCGGTCGACGCGCAGCAGTCCCCGGTAGCGGCGCGTGAGCCAACGGCCGTATTCCTCCGCTGTGGCATCGGCGTCCCAGTCGGCGGGCAGGGGCAGGCGCTGCACCGAACGCACACGTTTCTGGGCCCGCATCGCCGCCCGATCCGTGCGCAGGATGCGGCGGCGCGGAAAGTCGCCGCCCTTTGCCTCAGGAGCAATCGCATCCCGCAGGCTGCACCCGAACGAAACCGCATCCGGCGCAATCGC
>SLCJ01000168.1 GCA_007125835.1 Verrucomicrobiales bacterium
GCGACGCGCTGGGCGCTGGCCTGGGGCGGCGCGCCGAGGAGGGCGAAGAGTGCGAGGTGGGCTGCGGCGAAGGCCGCGATACGGAACTGGGTGGAAAAAATCATCGGACGCGGAAGAAATAGAGCATGGTGCCCCGGTTTTGTCCTTCTTCGTCTACCGTGGCCTCGAAGCGGATCCGAGGCCCCAGGCGGAGGCGGAGGGAGGAGCGGGTGTGGCCGGTCAACTGATCGCGACTTCCGACGTCGAAGTCGAGGTTGTCGAGCAGGGGCGAGAACAAGCCCAGCGGGCCGCGTGCAATCCCCTGTTGGTCGCCGAGGATGGGTACCGCTTCGTCGAGCAGGAAAAGTGTGGCTTTCAGGGCGGCGAGCTGGCCGCCTTCGAGGTCGTCTGCTGTGGCACCGGTGGCGAGGAGGGTGAGAATTTCCTCGTCCGGTAGGGGGGGGGTGGAGGAGAGGACGAGTTGGGGGTCGGAGAGTAGCCCGTAAAAAAACAGGCGCACGTTATGGTTGCCGACACGCGATGAGCCGTGCAGGCGGATGCTTGGGTCGAGTGGTGCGTCGGGGCGCAGGATGAGTGTGCCCTCGGTGATGTTCATGCGGGAAAAGGGCAAGGTGGCGATGGCCGATTCCAGAGAGGCCATGCCCTCGGGGCGCGGCGAGGCGGCCGTTCCGCCTACCCGGATGTTTGCCAGCACGTCGCCGCGGGCGAGATTGCTGCGAAGCAGCAGCGGATCTCGGGTGAAGACCCGGACATCGAGATTGATGCGGTTGAGCGGGGAGGTGCCCGGTTCTTCGGCCTGCGGCGGGGGCGGCGAAAAGTCCGGCAGGGCCGGCGCCTGCTGGCGCCCTCCCGCAAAGCCGATGGGTAACAAATCGAATTCACGGATGTAGAGGCTTTGGACAATGCCCAAGTCGCCAGACAGCGTGGCCTCGGAGAGGCCGCCCTGGAGGGATAAGTCGGCGTCGGCGCGGAGGCTGGCATCCACGGAGCGCCAGATGAGCATAGCGTCTCCACTTATTGAGGCCTCGAGGGCGGTTTCGGGTGGGGAATTGAGGTCATAGTGTCCGGTGATGCGCAGGGGTCCGCCGCCGATGCTTGCGCTTCCGCGGGCCGAGATGCGGCCGTCGTCGCCGGCCTCCATATTGAGGAGGAAATTTTCGACTGGGGGAATGTTCGGGATTTCCCTTGGGAAGAGGTTGGGGATGGATACCCGGGCGGAGCCGTTTACAAGAGGATCATCGACCGTGCCGGCGAGGTGGAAGTCGGCGGCCACCATGCCGTCTGGAAGGGGCGTTTTCGGCAGCAGGAAAGACCATGCCTGCAGCGGGGATTCTGGCAGGGTCACTGTGAGATTGAGCGGGAGGCGGCGGATGGTTGACGGCTCTTCGAGCAGGGTGGTGGGATCGAGCGGAATCGAGCCTTCGAGGATGGATCGTGGGCCGTCGGCGAGAGTGAGTGTGCCGCTGGCGTGGAGCAGCGGGGGGGCGTCATCCGGTTGGTTTTCCGGTGCGCCTGCGGGAGGTCCTTGATCGGGTGGCGGCTCTGCTTCGGTCGAAAGGTCGAGCGCCAGGCGCCAGGGCAGTGTTTCGCCCGTGTTCGGGGTGGTCCCGGCTTCGAGTTCGAGCCGGGCGATGACGTGCGGGCGCTCGATGGTGTCCGAGATCGTGAGTTTGAGCCGACTGCGCGTGTCCTGGGGAATGTGATCGGGCCATACCACAGAGAATGGCGCGAGGATGGATTCCCAGCGCGCGGCCACGTTTTCCGGAATGTCGAGGGTGAGGTTGATTTCGTGGTCGCTGGGGATATACGGAGGCGTGGGGGCGAGAGAATCGGGATCGAAAGGGAGGTCAAAGGTGAGCGAGGCGAGTGTGTTTTCTCCGGTTTGCAAGGTGATAGGGGCGGCGTTCAGCCGGAGATCCTGCCAGTGGACGTCAGCGTGAAGGTGGATGTCGTGTTCGGGAGCGGCGACATGCAGTTGGGTTGCGGCTTGTGGTGGCTTGAGGCTGCCGCTTGCCTCGGCCCGGAGGTGAAGTTCCGGCAGATTTCCCCAGCGTCCGACGACTTCGATGCGGCGCGCGTCGATCCGGGTCTTTTCCCAGGCGGATGGATCGAGTATGAGGTGTGCGTCGAGTCGCAGTGGGTGGCTGGGTTGGAGGTTGTCGAGTGGCTCGGGCAAAAGGCGGTGTATCAGTGCCAAGGGGGGATTGTGCAGTTGGATATCGGTGGCGATGGTTGGTTGATCCGGGGTGTCTTGATCTTGCTCGACGAGCGAAAAGGGAATCGAGGCGGCGACTCGGATGGGAAGGTCGCCGTTCCTCGGGCTGTGCGGGACTTCGCCGCTCGACTGGAGGGCGACTTCGATTGACTCACGCTCTTCGCGGGTCACAGAGAAATCCATTCCCGGCCACAATTCATCCTGCCAGTCGATCTGGGGAATTGCTCCGGAGATACTCAAGCGAGCTGCGAGCCAGTCGTCCGGATGAACCGAAACCCGGCCATCGAGCCCGTTGATGGAAAAATCGGGCAGGTTGCTTTCCACGACGTCGTCTGGGAGCCACGGGCGGGCCACCGATACATCGGCTTCGGCCAGGGTGAATTCGAGCGAGAGCGCGGCATCGCCGTCGTCGCGGGAAACGGTGGCGGCAAGTTGTTTGATGCCGCCATCGGTGTGGGAGAGGGAATCGAGATTTGCGGCGACGCTCCCGTGGGCGGCTTTCCAATCAGCGAGGGGGAGGGACACCCATCCCTCGACAACGCCAAGCACGCCTAACTCCCGGGGCGGAGTCGGCAGCCAGGAGGCGATGCTTTCGATTTTCCCGATGTCTAGGGTGAAGTGGGTTGCAGCCGTGGCCCCGGCGAGAGTGGTTCCGGGTGTGGGTGGCAGCACAGGATGTAGGGGAGCTAGAGCGGTGTCGCCGCGTACGCGAAGGCCATCCAGCCCGGCTTCCCATTGGATGTGTATGCCTTCGCCATCCACGCGACCTTGCCAGGAAGTTGCGGGCAGCGGGCGGTTGTCGAAGGTGGTGTTGTCCAACGCACCGGTGAAGGAGCGGGTCAACCAGTTTCCCTCTTCTTGATATTCAAGATCGAGGGAGAAGCTTTTGAGACGGCTGGAGAAGCGAGTGGCTGCAGACGGTGGCGACCACCAGGGGGCGAGCCCTTCCCAGAGGTCGCCGGTGGCGAGGGGGCTGCCGTCGAGAACGATGGTCGATTGACCCAGCACGTCGCCTTTGGCGCTGAGTCTGGTATCCGGCAGGCGCAGGACCAGCTCGAATTCGTGTGGAGCTTCGAGTGTCATTTCCAGAAAATCGATGCCGATCACGGGTGTGGCGAGAAGGTGGGAGAGGCGGATTCGGTCGCGGTCGAGAAACAGATTGCCGTCCGGGGGGCGAACTCGGGTGCCGGTTTCCGGGAGTGCGTCGAACGACCAAGATGCGACCAGGGCGGTGGCGGGTTCGCGGCGGATGTCAATGTGGGCGGAGAGAATAGCTTGCCGGTCTTCGTCGCGTATGATCAGGCGTGTCCCCGGCGAAGAGAGCGCCAGGTCGCCGATGCCGTCCCAGGCCTGTTGGAAGGTTGCGACAAAAGCGGCGGCATGCTCCGAGATGGCGCCCGGCGTCTTGGTTGTAGGTTTGTCCGGCTGGGGCGGTTCCTCTTTCTCATTGTCGAAGGCGCTCGGCAATCCGGCCGAGGGAGTGAAATCGACAACCAGTCCGCGCGTGCCGACGGGATCCAAAGCGGCCAGCGCGGAGCGTTTCTGGATGGCGCGCCGAAGGCTCCACGTGATATCCAGGCCTTCGCATTCGATGCGAAGCATGCCTTCCGGGTCGCTGACCAGCACGGATTCCAGCGGGCCGCCGCGGAGAAGCGTCCCTTTAGGCGTCGCCTCCACCACCCAACCCGGCATGCGCTCGCGCAGGGTGTTTTCAATCAGGTGGCTGAGCAGCAGGCGGAAGCCCGGGCCATTGGCCCACGCGGCGGCGAGTGCGGTGAGCAATGCCAAGATTAGCAGGCAGCCGGAAAATCGTCGCTTTCGCGTGCGGCGGTTTTTTGGAGGCCTGGCGTCGCTCGCAGAAGTGGAGTCCGGTTTGGGTATGGGTTCGGGCACTGGAATTCCCTACGATGCCAGCGGGAATCCGGACCTTCAACCCGTAAGGCGGAGGTGCGGCCGTCTCGCTGTGCGTCGGCCCAAACGGATTCGGAGACCTGGCGACCCATCAGATTGGATCGGAAGAGAAGGCCTTCCGGAGGATTCGGTTGTTCTCGTCGCAGAGCAATTTGATGGGCTGCACCGGTTTGTCCGACCAAGCCCAGGCGAGGATGGTGATTCTCTCGCCGGTTTTGATGAGGTGGGCCGCGCCGCCATTGATGGTGATGCGTCCACTTCCGGCTTCGCCCGGTTGGACGTAGGTTTCCAAACGATTGCCGGAGGTGATGGAGGCGACGAGCACGCGTTCGCCCTCCCATAGATCGGCTTCCTCCATCAGGTCGGTGGGGATGGAAATGGATCCTTCGTAGGCGATGTCTGCGCCGGTGACCGAGGCGCGGTGAATCTTTGACTTGAGCTGTGCCCTCTGCATGGATGGATGGGTGGGCAGACAAGATCGCCCGAAACTCACCGCGATGCAACAAGTTTGCCGGACGATTGCCTGCTTTCGCACGTGGCCAAGCCATGCTATAAAAGGCCCCCTCCCATGCCCACCGAGCCCCATCGCGCCGCAGCTGAAGTCCCCCCGACGGGGGAGACCTACTGGCGCGCCGACGACTTGGGCAAGGCGCTGCCAAATGAGGAGCATGCCATAAGCGTCTGCCTGCCGCGTTGGCAGGATGTCATCGACTACGAGGAGGGGCGCGAACGAGTGATGTCGGCCCTGCGCGCGGGATACCCCAGGTTTGTGCTGCCTCCGGCCCTGCGCGAACTTCATCGCCAACTCGATCCGGAATCGGGCGGCGCGCTGGCACTGGCTTTCGGCAGCGAGGCAGCTGCGGAGCGATGCGTAAAGCATGTGGAGGGTGCGGGCGGGCTTGCGCGGTGTCTGACCGGGCCGCCCGGTGTGCCGGCGTGGGTGCGGTTTGGATGTGGCGATTCGATGCAGGCGGGGTGGCTGGTGTGGCGGACGTTTGGAGAGGGGTTGTCGAGCCGGGCGGCACGGGCGGTGCTCGACGGCGTGGCGCGGGGCGTCGCGGAGGAGACGGCGGCAGGGGATGCTGTGCGTCGGCGTATTGCCGATGAGCATGGCGTGGATCCCGGAAATGTGTTTCTCACCGCCTCGGGGATGGCGGCTGTCGGTTTGGTGGCGCGCTTGGTCGCACGAGCCCGTCCGGGTCTGCCTCTGGTGCAGCTCGATTTTCCCTATGTGGATGTGCCGCGGCTGTTGAGGATGGTGGCCGAACGTATCGATGTGCCCCGCGCCTCCCATGAAGCCCTCGCCGCGTTGGAGGCGCGAATCCGCGAGGGGCGCGTCGGCGGGCTTTTCACCGAGGTGCCCGCCAATCCGCTGCTCGGCCAGGTTGATCTGGCCCGGCTCGGCGAGGTGGCGCGCACGGCCGGTGTGCCGATCGTCGGCGACGATACGGTGGCTTCGAATTTTAACATAGGGCTGCTTCCGCAAGTAGACTTGGTCACATGCAGTCTGAGCAAGTGGTTCAACGGGCGTTGCAATTTGCTGGCCGGCGCGGTGGTGGTCAATCCGGAAGGGAAGCATGCCGCTCAATGGAAACATGGGATCGAGCAGGATGGCATCACCCCGCCGGGTGCGGGCGATCTTATTGAGCTGGAGAAAAACAGTCTAGATTTTCCAGCGAGGATGAAAACGATAAATCGCAACGCAGCCGCCGCGATCGAATGGATGCGCGGGCATCCGGCCGTGTCGGGTGTATGGGCGGCGGAAGCCGATGGCGGACTGTGGCGGACGGGGCGCGGTGCGGGAGGACTTTTCACCTTCTCGCTGCATGGCGGCGAAGCAGTGGCGGCGGCATTTTACGATGCGGTGGAGCTGCCGAAGGGGCCGAGCTTCGGGGCCGATTTTACGATGCTTTGTCCGTATACGCTGTTGGCCCACTACGACGAGTTGGAGGATGTGGCGCGGCTCGGCGTGCGGCGCGACCAGATCCGCATCTCCATCGGGCGCGAACCGCAGCACTGGATCCTCGAACGGCTGGAAGCGGGCCTTGCCGCGGCGACCCGCGCCTGATCGGCGCAGCGACCTGGCTTTTCCCTCCCACCCGGATTGCCGAAGGAGGTGCTTCTCACCCGAACGCCAGGATTGTTGAGTTGATGCTTGCGGGCAGGCAACCCGAGCGACGACCGTGCACGTCTCAGTTCCGGGCTTTCACGTTCATCCCCTTGGCATGTGGGCGACCATGCTGTTTCTCATCTCAGGATGTTCTGGGTGTCTCCCATTGTCGACGAACTGCACTCGATGCCACCCATTCCGCGTCGTCAACGGGCTCGAGAGCTGAGGGTGGTTCATCCCGCATCATCAGGGGTTGCGCCTGACCCGGAAGAACGCGCGCGGCTCGCTTTGGAGCGGAGTCGGCAGGGTGGCGGTGACGGTTGTCTCCGCCGCATTGGCGGTAAGTGTGGCGAGGTCGGCCCACGGTGTTTGGAGATCCAGCGAGTATTGGATGGTGTAGGATGTGCCGACATCGGA
>SLCJ01000175.1 GCA_007125835.1 Verrucomicrobiales bacterium
CTGGGCGACGGCACCAACCCGGGCAAAGGCGGCGGCACCGCCAACAGCCCCAACCAGGGAACCAACAACCCAAATAACGCCCCCCACTCCGGCGGCGCCACTGGTGGCAATACAGGCACGGGCGGCGATCCGCCCTCTGGCGGTGGCAACCAAGGCAAAGGCAAAGGGAAGGGGAGTTCCGGGGGAGATGAAGGCGGATCATCGGACGGCGGTGGCAACTCCGCGCCACCTGCTCCCGTGGCCATGCCGCAGGAATTGCTGCTGGATGCCAAGTTGGTCGATGCCTACATGCCTTCCGCTTCCATCCGCATCATCACCGAAGACCCATATCCCGGCGTGCCCCGCACCCGCGCTGACCGCCCGTTCTCAGTGGAATTCGACATCGCCGGGCTGGTCCCCGGCGCGGCGGTGACGGCCGCAAGCCAGGTGCCGCTGAAGCACGTCGGCTTTTCCTACAGCCAGCCGCCCTTCATACCCGCCAACCGAATCGACAATCATCAGTTCTACTCCGGTTTTGCCAATCAAAACGGCGTGCTCCGGTGGGATTTTTCGATGACCAATCTGGACGGCGAAGATCCGCGCCACGTCACCGGAGTCGAGCGTTTTTCCGTTCACGTCCTGCCCGATCTCGACGCCCCCTCGGATCAACTGGCCCAAGCTGAAATCCAAATTTTCCCTCTTACCGGCATCTCGGTGAGCGGAATCGACGAAGGGGCCACCTACCGCCAGCCTCCGGTCGTCCAGGCGAATTACACCCACCTCTATCCGGAAAGTGTAACTTGGGCCCAAGTCTATCCCGGCCCGCCTCAGTTGGGCACCGAGGGAACGGCTGTACCGGGATCGTTTATCGTGATCAGCGATGATGTCACGCAGCACCGCGATGCCACGATGAGCAGCCTGCAAAGCGTTGTTCAACAGGACGGCCAGTGGACCTTCGAAATCCTTACCGAAACGCCCTTTGGCATCGAGCGGCTCTACCACACCCATTTTACTCTGGAGTCTGTCCTGCGAGTGGAAGGAGTGATCGTGACCTCGGAGTCGGACGATTGATCGCGGGCAATGCCGCCGGTTATGGTTTCGTCGTCCACCCCAAAGCTCCCCTTCCAGCCTCTGCGGTAGGCGGCGAGGCCTTACCGCCAGTGGCAAGAACCCGCTCCAGCAGCGGCAGAGCGCGGGTCACTTGGTTGGCCCGGATCAGCACCCGCCACAGTCCCTCGGCTTTTTTCCATGCCGCCGCATAGGCAAAATGGCGGATTCCGTCGGCCACCGATGTGTGCGCCGCCGCTCCGCGGAAAAGGTTCCGCCACTGGTAAAATCGCCGGTAAGCGCGGTGATACCCGCGCTCCAGCGCGTCAGGCGAAATGTGCCGCGGCCGGAACACGGTGTGGCGGGTGTCGTAGCGCTCCCAGTCGGTATGGAGCATGCGCCCGGCCTCTTTCATGCGCTGGTAGAGAGCGGTGCCGGGATAGGGGGTCATAATGTGAAACGTGGCTGTCTCGACCCCCTGCTCCACCGCCCAGTCCACAGTGCGATCAAAAACATCCGGCCCATCCTCATCCATGCCAAAGACAAACGATCCGTTGACCATGATTCCATGATCGTGAAGCCTCCGCACGGCGGCGTTGTAGTGGCGTCCGAGATTTTGGACCTTGCCGTGGTCGCGGAGGTTGTTTTCGTCGAGGTTTTCAAATCCGACAAACAGCGAGCGCAGTCCCGCTCGTGCGGCCGCTTCTATCAAGCCCGGCCGGAGGACCGACGCCACCGTGCCTGCGGCTTGGAACACGCGGCCCATGCCCTCCATGCCGGCGAAGAGTTCCCGCGCGAATCGCTCGTGTCCGAGCAGGTGGTCGTCCAAAAAATAGAGATGTCGCCCGGGCAGCGACTCGATCTCCCGCAAAGCCGCATCCACACGGCGGGTGTAGAAGCCGTTCCCCCCACGGAAGAATGCATCCTTGTAACAGAAATCGCAGTGGTGCGGGCATCCGCGGGTGACGACAAGCGAGTTGGGCACGAGGTAGAGGCCCCGGCGGATCAAATCCCGACGCGGCGTGGGCACCGCATCCAGCGACCGCCGCGCCGGAGCGGTATACCGGTCTGCCGGCTTCCCTGTTTTCAAATCATGAAGAAACGCCCGCCAGGTGTCGTCACCCGGGCCGAGAAAAATCGTGTCCGCGTGCGCGGCGGCCTCATCCGGCAGCGATGTCACATGAAGCCCTCCCAAACACACATGGGCACCGAGAGATCGGTAATGGTCCGCCAGACGGTAGGCCCGGCGCGCATTGGTAATATATACCTGGATCACCACCACATCCGGGCTGTCGGACAGGTTCGGTTTCATCACGTGATGATCCTCAAGCACCGCATCATCTTCCGGATCGAGCATCGCCGCCAGAGTGGCGAGTCCAAGAGGTGGAAAGAGCGAATACTTGATCGGCCGGAACCACGGTGTGCCCGCCTCGGCCAAGGAGGGAAGGATGAATTTGAACTTCATATCATGAGGGTGCGTTTCTTTGTTCTCCGGGCCCGTTTCATTCGCCGGCCCATTGTCGCAGCTGGTGGGTCACAGCGGCCACTGATTCCGGAAGGGTGGACGTGCCGGCGGTGACACCCACCACTCGACAACCCTTCAGCCACTCTCGCCGTACTTCCTGCGGGCGGGCCACCCGATGGGCCGGCACCCCGTAGGCGCGGATTTTCTCGACCAGTTCGCGGGTGTTGTTGGAGTTTTTTCCGCCGACCACCACTACAAAATCCGCTTCCCGGCACAGTGCCTCCAATGCCTGCTGGCGTTCCCGCGTGGGCCGGCATACCGTGTCGCGGAAATCGACGATCGATCCGGGACGCTCACGCCGAATTGCCCCCAACAGCACCGCCACGCGGTCAGGTGGCTGGGTGGTCTGGCTTACCACACCCAGTTTTGCAGCCTTTGGCAATCGGGCAATGTCGCCCACATCCTCAATCACCACTGCCTCCGGATAGTCGCCGGTCAGCCCCTGCACTTCGACATGGCCATGGCGTCCGATCACCACCGGATGGCATCCTTCCGCCACCAGGCACGCCAGCGCATCATGTGCCTTGCGCACCAGCGGGCAGGTGGTGTCTGTCACTTCATACCCAGCCTCCAGCCAGCGCCGCCTCACCTGGTCGGAAACCCCATGTGCCGTGATGGCCACCCTTTGCGTCGGAGCCGAATCCGCCTCCGGCCTCGCACGGCCGATCCCGGCCGCCGCCAGCCGCTCCAGCACCACTTCGTTGTGCGCCAGTTCGCCCAACACCGTCAACGGACCCTGCCGTGCCGCCTCACGCACTGCCTCCAGAGCATCCCGCACCCCAAAGCACATTCCCATGCGCGCCGCCTCCACCACCCGGAAAAGCCGACGCTTCGGCTCGCTCACGGCCACCCGTGCGCCACCCTTGGATTTCCGCCCCCGCACCACGGGGACGCCTTCTTGCTGTCTTGTTATTAGCTTTGTCATACAAAGTAATCGAAGAAAAAAAGCGGGGGGGATTCCGTCGGGGATACCTTGCAACCCACGCTTTTTCATTTGCTTTGTGTCACAAAGCCAAGCTTGCGTTCAATGTTCACCGGATTTTTTCCGTGACTTTCCGGAATTTTCGGAAGAGCGGGAGCCGGATTTGACCAGCTCGGCGAGGAGGTCGAGATGCTGGCGGAAGGCGCGGATGCCTTCAGGCGAGGGGGAATATACGGTGCGCGGCCGCCCTTTGCCCTGTTCCTTGTCGCTGCGAAGGTAGCCGGCGTTTTCCAGCGTGCGGAGATGGGTGATGAGATTGCCATCGCTGAAGTCCAACTCGTGGCGCAGGTCGGCGAAACTCCAGGACCCGGGCCGGGAAACCAGCAGCGTCATGATGGCCAGCCGCCCCCGTTCATGGATTACGGGATCGAGTCTCGAAAAATCAATCATGGGCAACACGGCGGGTGGCTGGGAAAACCAGCGCGGCATAAATCAGGTGGAAAGCACAAAAGGTGGCCGCCAGAAACAGGGGAGCCGGCACGCCAGCACCACCCGCAAACGCGCCCGCCTCAACATCCCAGGCCGCGCCCAGGCCGAACAGCCCGGCAAGGGTGAACGCATGTCCGAGCCGACAAATCGAGCGCGGTGCGAATTCGCGCGTTGCCAGCAAAGAAAGGCCGTAGAACAGAGCCCAGAACGCCGCCGCCGCTTCCAGATGTCCCGCCATCGCGAACAAAATACCGATGAAACCACCCGCCAGCATGGGTGGCCACAACCCCCGCAAGGCAAGGCGCAAACCAGGCGAAAACAAGGGTCGTCCATCCGTCCGCGCCTGGCGAGCGAGCACCAGCGTGTTGGCCACCGCCGCCGCCGCCAGCACCGACATCCAAACCATCAGAAAACGCCCGGAACCACCCGAACACCCGAACGCAGCACCCAGACCAGCCAACACACCCGCCAGTGCCGCCCCAGGCACCGAAAGTGCACGATACACCGTCGCACGTTCGAGAAGCGTGCGAATCGTCGTCAGTTGTTCCTCAGCTTGCCTGGCATCCATGGAATCCACTTTGCCACACAAAGAGGCCGGGAGCGAGAATATTTTGCGAGCAACCCCGCTACCGGGCAGCGCGAAAAGCCATTGCCGCTTCCAGCACCGGGCGGCATGTTTCCCCATGATCAAACTGGGAGTCAATATCGACCACGTCGCCACCCTCCGGCAGGCCCGCTACCGCCAGGACCTCACAGGCCCAAATGTCGAGCCAGATGTGTTAGCAGCAGCGGCGGCGGCCATTGCCGGTGGGGCTGACTCGATCACCATCCACCCACGCGCCGACGGACGCCATATCCAGCAGGAAGATGCACGCGCGCTGCGGGCTGCCATTGCCGTGCCGTTGAATCTGGAAATGGGGGCGACCGCCGCCATGGAATCACTCGCCCTGGAAATCAGCCCCGCTTTCGCCTGCATCGTCCCGGAACTGCGCGAGGAAGTGACCACCGAAGGCGGGCTCGACGTCATCGGCGGCGGCGAACCCCTCAGCGCCATGGTCACACGCCTTCAGGACGCAGGCATCCTGGTCAGTCTGTTCATCGATCCCGATCCGGAATCGGTCGCCGCCGCCATCGCCACCGGAGCCGCCATGGTCGAATTGCACACCGGAGCCTTTGCCAATGCCATCGGTTCAGCGCGGCAGCAGGAAAGGGACCGGCTTGCTGCCGCCGCTTCTCAGGCCCACTCCGGTGGCCTTCAAGTCAATGCCGGCCACGGCATCCAACTCGCCAACCTGCCGGAACTCGCCGCCGTGCCCCATCTCGCCGAACTCAACATCGGCCACAGTATCGTCTCGCGGGCCTTGTTCATCGGCCTCGAGGCGGCTGTCCGCGAAATGCGCCAGCAGATCGATGCGTGTTTTTCCGAAAAATGAGCAACTCGCCTGACAAACCCGCGCCGGAACGTCCCACCCTCCCGGCCACTGGCGTCGACCTGGTCGAGGTGGCGCGCATCCGACAGCTCGTCAATCGCTCCGGCCAAGCCGCCCTCGACCGCCTCTACAGCCCAGACGAGCAGGCATACTGCCAGTCGCAGGCCGACCCGGCACCTCACCTTGCCGCACGTTTCGCCGCCAAAGAAGCCATCGCCAAAGCGCTGGGCTGCGGCATAGGCGCACTCGCCGCCTGGGCCGAGATCGAGGTGATACGCTGCCCGGGCGGCCAACCAACGGCCCAACTCCATGGCACCGCCGCCGCCACCGCCAGACGCCTCGGCGTGCGCCACATCTCCCTCAGCCTCTCCCACACCCGCGACCACGCCATCGCTTCGGTGATCCTCGCGTGAGAAGTCCATGACATTCTGATCAGGAAGGAAATTGCCCCCCCGAGGAACGGCGAACCTCCTTCGCCGATGCGGATGAAAGGGAGAATGGAGGGAACTTCGTGCTTGGTCATTCGCTTACCCATCCTCGGGCGATGATGGATCGCCTTGGTCGAGATGCCGCAGCGCTAGAGGGCGGCTGAGGTTTGAGTTCTGCAAGCGTTCCAATAGCTCATGCGCCCCCACGCGGCGTACCACCTCACCGTATGCGCGGTAGCGTCTTGGAGTGCGGTTGTCCTCAACCGCTTTGGGGGTGATTTGCAATGGCCCACCAGCTATCCCAAAGCTCTCCGGCTCTGCCACCCCACCCAAAAAGCGCGAGAGGACTTGCGCACTCCAAGACGCTGTTGCATCGGGAAGGCGCATGAGCACAGCAACGTGGAGGCGATCATTGGTCGCCTTCCCGCGGAGCGAAGCAGCACATCTGAAAGCAAATGCCCAGCCAAAGCCGCCGCGGCAACCAACCTCGCCGATTTCGATTTCGATAGCGATAGCGTCACCCGATTTCGATCAGACCCAAGTGCGGCAGCGGCGGCCATGAGGCTCAAACAAGGAACGGCGAACCTCCTTCGCCGATGCGGATGGGGGGAGAATGGAGGGAACTTCGTGCTTGGTCATTCGCTTACCCATCCTCGGGCGATGATGGATCGCCTTGGTCGAGATGCCCACGCACGCGCACATTTCCCGTTTGCGATGCCGCTCGCGCTCGTTTCCTTTCAAAGAGTCAAGCGATGC
>SLCJ01000059.1 GCA_007125835.1 Verrucomicrobiales bacterium
CCACCATCAACATCCTCCCCACCCTCGAAAAACTCACCCGCCGCGCCGAAGGCCTGCGCCGCTTCGGCCTCGACATCGTCGACGAACTCAGCTCCACCCTTTCCTTCACCCCGGGCACCGATGTGCGCCTCCGCCTGGAAAACGGACGCCTCACCCTCACCGATCCACTGCCCGCCACCGTCAACCGCCTCACCCTCACCCTGCAGCCCGGAAGCTGGTACGAACCCGACGGCAACGAACACTCATTCCGCGCCACACTCGAAGCCACCGACACCCTCTCCTCACGCCTCCGCCAATCCATCGAAGAGCAAGCCACCCGCTTCCCCGGCAATTCCGGTGCCATCATCCGCGAGGAACTCGAAAAATCCTTCTTCGTCGATGGAGAATTCCAGCCCGTAGTCCTCTCCACAGGCGACCTCGGCGACCCCGACGTCGAACTCGAAAACGAACTGCCCGACCTCGGACGCATCCTCGGCGGCGTGCTCGGCGAAATCGGCATCGACGAGGAAAGCCTCGACAACCTCCGCGAAAGCGGACGCGAGCTGCTCCGCGGCCTCCGCCGCAACCGCGACCGCGACCGCGACTGAACCCGCCACCCGGAACCTCTCATTGCGCCCATGCCCGGGCGCGTGTATCGTTCGTATCGTATTCGTGCAATGACCCGCTCCCCACGGACGGGCGGCACCAGCCCACGCCCCATTGTTTCATGTCTGAGAATCCCAACGGCGATCCTGATCGTCGCCAGTCCCCCGACAACGACCCCGGCGAGCCACGCCCTTTCAATTGGCGCGGCCTCGTGCTGCTTTCGCTCGTCCTGCTCCTGGTCGGCTCCGCCCTGATGTTCCGCGGCGAGGACCGCGGCACCCAGCGCATCTCCTACCCCGAATTCCTCCAACTGCTCGACGATGGAGTGATCGACCTGAACCGCCCAATCGTCGCCACCATACGCGATGGCACCGCCGAACAAACCCTCTCCGGCCACTACACAGGACCGGTTGCAGGCCGCACCGGGCAGGAATTCCTGCGTTTTCGCACCACTGTCCCCCTGCAGATCGAACGCGACGAAATCATCGAACGCCTGCGCGCCAAACGCGAAAATTTCGCCCTGACCTACGAGTACGACTCCGACACTTTCGGGGCCCTGCTGATCCATCTGCTGCCCGTGCTGCTGATCGTCATGGTGCTGTTCTTCATTTTCCGCCAGCAGATGAAAATGGCCGGACGCAATGCCATGACCTTTGGCAAAAGCCGCGCCAAGCTGATGGCCCTCGACAAAAACCGCATCACCTTCAAAAACGTCGCCGGTGTCGAAGAGGCAAAAGAGGAAGTCTGGGAACTGGTCGAATTCCTCCGCGATCCCAAAAAATTCCAGCGCCTCGGCGGCAACATCCCCAAAGGTGTTCTCATGGTCGGCCCCCCCGGCACCGGCAAAACCCTCCTCGCCCGCGCCATCGCCGGCGAAGCCGACGTGCCCTTCTTCTCAATCTCAGGCTCCGATTTCGTCGAAATGTTCGTCGGTGTCGGTGCCTCCCGCGTGCGCGACATGTTCGAGCAGGGCCGGAAAAGCGCCCCCTGCCTCATTTTCATCGACGAGATCGATGCCGTCGGCCGCCACCGCGGCCACGGACTCGGCGGCGGCCACGACGAGCGAGAACAAACCCTCAACCAACTGCTCGTCGAAATGGATGGCTTCGACGCTCAGGAAGGCGTCATCATCATCGCCGCCACCAACCGCCCCGACGTGCTCGACCCCGCCCTCCTCCGCCCCGGGCGCTTCGACCGCCAGGTCACCGTCAGCCTCCCCGATGTCAAGGGCCGCGAGGAAATCCTCAAGGTCCACATCAAGAAAGTCAAGGTCGCCACCGAGGTCGACCTCGCCCGCATCGCCAAGGGCACACCCGGATTCTCCGGTGCCGAACTCGCCAACCTCATCAACGAGGCCGCCCTGCTCGCCGCCCGCAAGGGACTAAAAGCCGTCACCATGGACGAACTCGAAGAAGCTCGCGACAAGGTGCGCTGGGGACGCGAACGCCGCAGCCTCGCCATGAACGACAAGGAAAAAGCCGGCACCGCCTGGCACGAAGCCGGCCACGCCCTGCTAAGTGTCGTGCTCGAAGATTTCCCCGCCCTCCACAAGGTGACCATCATCCCACGCGGCCCTGCGCTCGGCTCAACCATGTTCCTCCCCGAGGGCGACACCTACTCCATGCAACGCAAGCAGGCCATCGCCAGCCTGATCGTCGGCATGGGCGGACGCATCGCCGAACAATTTTTCACCAACGACATCTCCAACGGAGCCAGCGGCGACATCGCCCAAGCCACCAACCTCGCACGCCACATGGTCTGCGACTGGGGCATGAGCGACAGGCTCGGCATGATCAAACTCGGCGAAGGCGATACACCCGTCTTCCTCGGACGCGACATGGGACGCAGCCCAAACTACAGCGCCGCCACCGCCAAACTCATCGACGAGGAAATCAAACGCCTGATCGACGAAGCATACCAAAAAGCAGAGGAAATCCTCACCGAACACAAGGACAAGGTCGAGGCCATCGCCGAGGCTCTCCTCGAATACGAAACCCTCGACGGCGCCCAAATCTGCGAGATCATGGAGCACGGCTCCATGAAAAACCCGCCCCAAGGCCGGAAACCCCCGGCCCTCCCCCCGCTCGACCCCGCAACCGGCAAACGCAAGGAAGACGCAAAAAAACGCGACGACCGCGACGATCTCCCGCCCGAGTTCGCCGGAGCCCACGCGTAATCCTAGACCGGCCACCACGTTGCGATGCCCAAGTGGGGGTGGTTTGAAACCGCGTCCCACGCCGCCTGATCAGTGCGATCTGCTCCCGAAAATCATCGCCCGGTGCCTCGCTGGGGCATCCTTCGTGAGCAGAGCCAATTGTAATGGGAAGGCAAAATTCTTGAAATTCTTCCGAAATCCTGAACCCGAGCAGGATTATTGCAAATTTCTCGTTTCAGTGGACAGTAAAGGCATAAGTCTCCGCCCGGCATTCGCTCATGCGCATCTCCCCTCTTTACACCACCTTCGGCATTCTCGCCTGTCTGTTTCTGGCGTGGCTCCCCCTGCGTGCGCTCACCTCCCATTCCGGCACCGCATCGGCGGCACCGGCCGACAACACCGACTCTCCTGCCGCCACCCAGCTCGTAGCCGCGCGCCTGCATCTCCTGGCCGATGCTGAATTCATCGCCCTCCGCACTCCCTCCGGCAGCGAAATCCTCGCTGCCGCGCCATTCCCGGCCGGCCGCCATGACCTGAGCCTCCCCCTCGCTCCCCCGCGCGACACCGGCGAAATTGTCATCGAAGCCAGCTTTCCCAGTCTCGCGGGCGAAACCGCCGTCTTTCTCACCCTTTCGCCCGACGGCCTGCCGGACGCCTCGGCCCACACCATCGGCGGAGCCTCGTTCACTCGCCTGCTTGAATTCGATTGGCCCCAGGCCCCCGCCCCCGGGCCCACCCGCTGACACCGCGCCGCCCCCACCCATTTCGACACAACCCATGTCCGCCCACAGCACCCACGACACCTGCGCGCACTGCGAACACCACCACGAGCTGCGCGTCGACGGCCTCGCCGTTTCCTATCGGAAAACACGCGCCCTCGAGAATGTCTCCTTCAGCACACTCTGTGGCAATGCCCTCGCCCTGGTCGGCCCAAACGGAGCTGGCAAAAGCACACTTCTCAAAGCCCTCGCCGGTTTGCTGCGCCCCGACTGCGGCACCATCCTCTGGCGTGGCGCGCCCATCGGCCGCTGGAGCCGCGAAATCGCCTACCTACCCCAGCGCGAATCCGTCGATTGGAATTTCCCCATCACTGTCCGCGGCGTGGTGGAAATGGGCCGCTACCCCCAGGTCGGCTGGTGGCGCGGATTCAAATCCAAAGACGACCAAGCCGTGCAGAGCGCACTCGATGCGGTAGAAATATCCTCCCTCCAGCACCGCCAGATCCGCGAACTCAGCGGCGGCCAGCAGCAGCGCGTCTTCCTCGCCCGCGCCCTCGCTCAGGAAGCCCACGCCCTTCTCCTCGACGAACCCTTCACCGGACTCGACCGCCCCTCCCAGGAAGCCCTCGCCGCCACCCTGCGACGCCTCGCCGCCGAAGGACGCCTCGTCATCGCCTCCCACCACGACCTCAAAACCGTCGAGTCCATCTACGACCAAGTGCTGCTGCTGCGCCGGAAAATGATCGCCTTCGGCACCGTCGCCAACACCTTCAGCAAGGAAAACATCGCCACCACCTACCGCGAAGCGGGAAAGGAGGTCGCCTGACATGCCCTGGCTCGACGAATTTCTCCAGCACGCCTTCAACCGGCGCGCCCTCCTCGCCGCCCTGCTCATCGGCTTCACCAACGGCTACGTCAGCGCCTTCATCGTGCTCCGCAAGTCGGCCCTGCGCGTCGGCTCCCTTTCCCATGCCCTGCTGCCCGGCATCGCCCTCGCCGTGATGGTCGCCGGGCTCACCGAATGGAGCGCCTTCCTCGGTGCGCTCTTCGCGGCGCTTTTTATCGGCCTCGGCTCGCTCGCCGTCTCGCGCGGCAGCCGCCTCGATCAGGATTCCGCCCTCGCCATCCTCTATACCGCCGCCTTCAGCGGCGGCATCATCCTCCTCCGCCGCATCGGCGTCACCCAGGAACTCGACCACTGGCTCTTCGGCAACATCATGGGCCTCCGCGACACCGACCTCTGGACCACCTTCTGGATCTCCGCCTTCGCTCTCACCCTCCTCACCGCCCTCCACCGCCCGCTGCTCATGGTCATGTTCGAGCCCGAAGTCGCCGCCACTCTCGGCGTGCCCGTCCGCGCCCTCAATTACCTCCTCCTCGGCACCATGATCGTCGTCCTCATTTCCTCGCTCCAGGCTGTCGGCTGCATCCTCGCCCTCGGACTCCTCGTCACCCCCGCCGCCACCCTCTACCTCCTCACCAATTCCACCCAATGGCTCTTCTGGGGCGGCGCCCTGCTCGGAGCCCTCTGCGCCACCTCCGCCATCCTCCTCGGCTGGTGGCTCAACCTCGAACAAGGCCCCACCATCGTCCTCCTCCTCGGCCTCGTCTTCGTCCTCGCCTTCCTCGGCAGCCCAAAATACGGTCTCCTCGCCCGACTCCGCAAGAACGCGTGAGTTTCGGTGTTTGACTTCGTCTATGCAGGATGCGGCTGCGCCGGTTAGGCCGAGTTCGCTATCGCTCACGACGGCGTTCGGTGCTTCGGTGGGGCGGTGCTTCGGTGTTTCGGTGCTTCGGTGCTTCGGTGGGGCGGTGGATCTAATCTTCGTATTCCATCTCAGCCACATCGTGATCGACCCCGGGGATGAGATTTGAATTTTGATCGGGACTTCTGACCACTTTCACCGAAACACCAGTTCTGAAGAGAACTTACGTGGAAAAGCCATTTTGGTTCGGTATGTGTTTCTCTCCTTTTCTTGATGGATGTTGGTCATCGCCTTTGAAACATCGTATCGACAAGTCCCTCAATCGGTTGTCGGCAAAAACGGTATAGGATCAAGCCAAAAAGAGAGCCAAGAACCACAACAACTCCCCAACCAAACCCACGGGTTGAAAGAAGACCGAACGAACGATGAATGCTCACAAGGGCGGCAATGATCGCCCAAATCACAAGCATGCTCAAAATGATGCCCATCGAGGTGAAAAATGCGTCCTGATTCATTGATTCGCTATTCTTTCTGACTGACGGCTGAAAACCACCCTCTCGTGGCAATGCCCCAAGCGCTGCCCCCTCTCATGGTATTTGGGATCCCTCGGTTCCGCAAGGGGCACTTTTCGCGTGAAGATCCGTGCTCCACACGCTCGCTCATCTGAGAGCAACGAGCGCCCATGCAGGTCACCACACATCGAACCTGAACCCCACCCTGAAGCCTGGCACAAGCTACAGCAGAGATCTTGGGACGAATTATAGGATCGCTGGCCGCAGCGGTCGTGCCAATGAGAAGAAAATGAAGGATGGCCTGGCGAAGGCGTGCCATCCAACTCAAAACTCCCCCGTCCCACTCCGCACCCTCACACCGAAATAAGTCCGGCAGCCGCAGACAGCCGCTACAGGGAAAAGTGGTTCACGTCCCGCCAGCGTCTTGGTAATGCTCCAGTCACTTGATGGATGAATGACGGACGGACAAACTCGCTCTGTGGAATCGTTTGGCAACGGGAGAAAAATTCGCCACACCTTGAGACACATAGGGAGCCCCTCTCACTCCTGAGGGGGGTGTGAATGGGAGGAGAATGGGAGCGCCGTTCCGTCGCAGCCATTTGCTACCTCATTCGCCCAACCGCTGGCCGCAGCGGTCTTACAGCTTGTCACCATCCTCGCGCCCGACTCGCCCCTGAAATTCAAACTCTCAACTTATCTCACATCACCCACGCGGACTAAAGATCCGCGCTCCGAAAAATCATTCCTTCTGTTGGCACCCCCAATGCCCCTTGTAACGTCAAAATTGCAACCCACCCCCAATCTGTAACCCTCACCCCTCCCAAGTGTCACCCATGTTC
>SLCJ01000142.1 GCA_007125835.1 Verrucomicrobiales bacterium
CGGCCATTCCCAACTCACCTTGGGGCTATAATCTGCCGTTGACATAAAACCATAAAAACATATCTTTTCGCATGCGCACCACCATTGATCTACCCGACGCACTGTTCCGCGAGGTCAAGTCCACCGCCGCCGCACGTGGAATCAAGCTCAAGGATTTGGTCATCTCCGCCCTCCAATCCGCCATCCAGAATCCCGAAACGGAGCCGCTGGATGTGCGGGAGAAACACCGCCGCCTGATGCGCGACCACTTCCAGCGTATGGACGAGGGCCGCCCCATGCACGAACCGATCGGTCGGCTTGAACGCGAATCCCTCCACGACCGCCATGCTTGAGCCCGCGTTTTTTGACACCAACCTTTTCCTCTATGCCTACTCGCAGGCCCCGGAGGACCGCCCCAAGCGTGATCGTGCCAGGAAATTGTTCGAGCAATATCAGCCGGTGATCTCGGTGCAGGTGATCCAGGAGTTCATC
The DNA here is from genome assembly GCA_007125835.1 of Verrucomicrobiales bacterium. Lineage (GTDB taxonomy): Bacteria > Verrucomicrobiota > Verrucomicrobiia > Verrucomicrobiales > SLCJ01 > SLCJ01. The sequence goes on from SLCJ01000142.1 coordinate 472, forward strand.
GCCACAGCCCTGCGCAAGCCCCATCTTGGGATCGACGATGAGAAAATCGACGAATTCCTCGCCATCTGCGCCTGCCACACCATCCAGCCAATCCACCTCGAAACCCTGCTCCAAGCCACCGCACTTCGCAGGCGTTATTCGCTTTCCCACTGGGACAGCTCCATCCTCGCAGCCGCCTGCGCCTCCGGCAGTGAGATTCTCTTCTCCGAGGACCTGCAGCACAACTTCTCCGTCCAACGTCTCCGTGTGCGAAACCCATTTCTGCCCGCCGTGTGAACTCCCCATAACAAAATTTCTCCTTCCTCCCATGCCCTCCGAATCCCAACATCTCGAATACAAAAGCGAAATCACCGATTCGCTCTGATGCGGATCTTCCGCGACCTCGATATGGTCGAATACCTCGGCTCCGGCATGCCCCCCATCCTGCGGGCCTATCCCAGAGAATGCTTCCACTTCAGCGAAAACTTCACCCGCATGGTCTTCCCCTTTCCAGACTCCGAGAAAACGTCGGGGAAAACGACGGAGAAAACGACGGAGAAAATCGGCGTGAGCACGCGCACCATCGAACGCACCCTCAAAACCCTGCAAAAGCAAGGTGCCCTCGTCCGCCAGGGTCCCGACAAAGGTGGCCGCTGGCAGATTCCTCCCTGAAAAAGCACGAATCCACGAATCCATGCCCACGAATCCACACGAATCCATGCCTGCCATATTCTATTTGATTGATTGTAGGATCGCAGGCCTCGGGGGCTGGCAGATGGGAGAGTGTGAGAGGTGGCGGCTCGCATAGACGCAACCCCGTTGGGGTTGATTGTGCTTTGGGGGATTTTTCCCGGGGTAGCGGCGTGCGCCGCAACCCCGGGCTCTGGAACGAATCCCCTTCGGGGAAAGAGGCGAATTTTCGGGGCGAAGGGAACGATTTTGGGACCGCTGGCCTCAGCGGTCGTGTGAATGAGGAAGCAAATGGGGGCGCGGCGTGAGGGGTGGTGGTTGGTCACCTCCGCGCTTGCGGGCTGCCCAAAATTTATGCCCAAAATTTATGCCTGCCAATGTTTGGTTGCGCTTCGCGCATGACCAGGCATGATCGCCTTGTAGCGGCTATCTGCGACTGTCGGACTTTTCCGTTCTGGCAGGTGGAGCGCGCCCTGTATGGCGGCACAAGAAAAAATTGGCAGGCATCGTTTATCAGCAGCAGGCATCGTTTATCAGCATCGTTCTACACCATTTGCTTCCCCATCCTCGGGCGATGGTGGATCGCCCCTCCTTGGTCGAGATGCCTCGGCGCTTTGGGGATAAACTACCATTCCACACTCCGCACCTCCATTTGCTGCCTCATTCGCCTGACGGCTGGGGCCAGCGGTCCTACAGGTCGTTCTCATTTGCCCGCCACCACGGCAAAGACCACCCTGCACGCGACAAGAACGCGTGTGAGCGCCCCACCGTGGAGGCGATCCGATGTTTACTCCAGGCACGCCATGGCGTCGGCGAGGGGCAGGGAGTGCGCTTCGGCGACGGGGCTGTAGGTGATGGCTCCACCGGCCGTGTTGATTCCCGAGATCAGTTCGGGACGCGAGCGGCAGGCACCGGCCACGCCATGGTCGGCGAGCAGGATTGTCCAGGTGTAGGTGGCGTTGTTAAGCGCTTGCGTGGCGGTGCGGGCGTAGGCGCCGGGCATGTTGGCGACGCAGTAGTGGAGCACGCCCTCTTCTTCGAAGGTGGGATCCTGGTGCGTGGTGGGGCGGGAGGTTTCGGCGCAGCCGCCCTGGTCCACGGCGATGTCGACAAACACGCTGCCGCGCGGCATCTGGCGGAGCATGTCGCGGGTGATGAGTTTCGGAGCCTTGGCTCCGGGCACCAGCACGGCCCCAATGATGAGATCGACACGGGGCAGCAGGTCGGAGAGGTTGGCCTCGTTGGAAAAGAGCGTGTGGGCTCCCTCCATGGTGATGTCGAGGAAGCGCATGCGTTCGAGGTCGACTTCGAGGATGGTGACATCAGCACCGATACCCGCCGCGACACGGGCGGCGTTTACGCCGGCGGTGCCGCCGCCGAGAACGACCACACGCCCCGGACTGACCCCCGGCACGCCACCGAGGAGGATGCCGCGTCCGCCCCGGTGTTTGGCCAGGTGGTAGCTGCCGACGATGGAACTCATGCGCCCGGCGATCTCGCTCATCGGTTCGAGCAGCGGCAGGCGGCGGTTTACCTCGATGGTTTCGTAGGCGATGGCGGTGCAGCCGGTGGCGGCCAGGCTTTCCGTGAGGGTTTTGTCGGCGGCGAGGTGGAGGTAGGTGAAAAGGATTTGGCCGGGACGCAGCATGGCGATCTCCGGGGGTTGCGGTTCTTTAACTTTGACGATCATTTCCGCCTCGGCGAAAACGGCGGCCGCATCGGGGAGGATTTCCGCGCCGGCGGTTTGGTAGGCTTGGTCGTCATAGCTGGCTCCGGATCCCGCACCTGCCTGGACGACCACCCGGTGTCCGCGTCTGACGAGTTCGGCGACGGTGCCGGGGATCATGCCCACGCGGGCTTCCTGGGGTTTGGTTTCGGTCGGGATTCCTACGATCATGGTGTGTTTGTTGGGATGCGGGGGTCGGGGGAGCGTTTCACCGGTTTGAGGGGGTGTCAAGAGGCGACGGTTCGGGAGCGGGTGGGGTCGGCGGCAGCGGGCCGGCTTCGCGGGCGACAACGACGCGAAAGCCGTAGATGCCGTCGCCGCGGAAGTCGGGTGTGAGGATGTTGCGCATGGACGTGCGCAGCAGCTCGGGCCTGGAGTCCGCCCAGGAACCGCCGCGGCAGACTGCCCAGAACGAGGCGGGGTTGGCGGGATTGCCGCCGTAGTCGTCGGCGATCCACTCCCAGACATTGCCGCCCAGATCGTAGAGGCCGCGTTCGTTGGGTGGAAACGAGCCCACCGGCGAGGTGAAGGCGAAGCCATCGTCGTAGCCGGGGATGATGTGGTCGGGTTGGAGGTGGGGAGGCGCAGAACGGCATGCGAAGTTGCCGCTTCCGGGGGGCGGCGGCCATTCGCGTCCCCAGGGGAAATGGTCGCGGATCACGCCATCGAGCTGGAAGGGTGCGCGGTTCGGAGGTTCGTCGAGGCCGGCGGCGATGCTCCATTCACGGTCGGTCGGCAGGCGGTAGGTGTGGACATCCTGGAGGAAGCCGGTCAGGCGCTCGAATTCCGTGAGCCACTCGCAGAAAGCTTCCGCGTCGTTGCGGCTGGCCATGGCGAAGGGGTGGTTGGGCTCCTGCCGGAAGGGCGCGGAACCGCCCTCGAACCCGGTCGCCGCCTCGAAGGCGCGCCAGTCGCGCACACGCACCGGCCAGACGGCCATCATCACATTGCCCACCGGCACGAAGCGGATGCCCAGACTGTTTTCCCAAGGGCCGCTGAACACGACGCCGCGGCTGCGCCGCAGCGACACATCGATGATGCGTGTGCGGTCGGCCTCGACCAGAATGTCGCGGCGTTGGTCCTCATGCCCTTCAAGGCGGAACTCGAATGTCTTGGTGCCGGGGGTGAGACGTGGCAGATCGAGCGGGGTGCGCCCGAGAAAGCGATGCCCGGGCATCTCGTAGACGGCGGCTCCCGCCGGTTCGGTGCGCAGACGCAGGCCGCCGTGGACGAAAGACCGGACCTGGCTGTGGAAAGCAAACAGCTGCGTCCCATCGTCTTGTTCAACTGGCTCGATGTCGGCGCTTGGCTGGAATGCATAGTAATGCTCCGGCCCGAGAAATCCCTTTTCACGGCCCTTTTCCAGGAGCCAGATGGAAAATTCATTGGCCGTGCGCTCGGGCACAAGCACCACCTCGTAGTCGCCGCCGCCGATCGCAAGAGGCCGCCGCAATCCCTCGAACGGCGCGCCCGTGTCGCGCAGGAACGCCTCAAACTCATGCCACCTTACCGGCATGGCGCTGATGTGATGGCGTCCGTCCGGTTCGAAGGGCATGCCCAGCTGGTTACGCCAGGGATCGCCGGGCTCCGGTGGCGCGTAGAAGGCCATCTCGCGTGCGATCACCGCCATGCGTCCGCCCTCGATTTCGGTCTCGACCGCCTCGGTGCGGAAACCGGGCAGGCTCAAGGTGAAGCTTTCCATGCCAACCGGCAGGTCATATTCGACATGGGGTGTGACACCGATGATGCGATTGCGGTGTGTGATGGAGGCTCCCTCCGGCTGGCTGACAATCTTGACCGAGCCCGTCGTTTCAAAAAATCCCGGATCTGCAGCACCCGGGGCGACCGCGGCGGCATTGGGATCGGCCACCGTGGTGGCGGGCCCTGCGTCGCGCCAAGGCGCAAACCACAGCGCCAGACCCGCCGCCACCGCACCGGCGGCTGCAGCAGCCCACACCCGCGAGTGGCCCCGCCCCCGCTTGGGAAGCGGGCGGCGTTCGACCAAGGCCTCGAGGTCGGTATGCATCGGCGCCGCCTCTGGATATCGGCTGCTGGTGTCCGCCTCGCAGGCGCGACAGATCACCTCGTTGAGCTGCAGCCAGGCGGGGCGCTCCGCCTCACTGATTTCCTCTGGAAGCTCCGGAAACTGCAGTCGGTCCTTGCCGGAACTGATCTCATACAACACCATGCCAAGCGAATAGATGTCGGCTGGCGGAGCCCCCGGCCCCTCCGGCGGCACAAACCCTTCGGTGCCGACAAAGGTGCGCTGCCCGTGCCGCGCGACCAGCCCGATGTCGGCCAGCTTTGCGCGGCCATTGACGAAAATCACGTTTGAAGGTTTGATGTCGCGGTGGGTGAGGCCCTGCCCGTGCAGGTATTCGAGCGCGCCGGCGAGGGTGTGGCCGATGGCAATGGAATCGGCTACCGGGAGTCGGCCTTGGCGGTCCAACTCACTGCGCAGCGTGCGCGGCTCATACTCCACCTCGTTGACGCCGACTCCGTCCTGAACGTCGTCGGCCAGCTCCATCACATAGTAATAAAAGCCCTCTTCGTCTTGGCGCCCGATGTGGAGCACCTGCACCAGCCCCTCATGGCTGCGCGAAACCGGCTCATACGCACGGATCCCCTCAAATTCACGCTCGAATCCCCGCTCATCCTCGAAATCACGCCGGAACACAAGCTTCACCGCGCGGTGCACACCGGTGACGCCCCGCGCCAGCCACACCTCGCCGTAGGAGCCCTTGCCGATGCGTCGCAACAGCTTGTGGTCGGGCACTTTGGGCGGCAGGCCGGACATGGGCATGGCGGACGGTGGATTCAGAGCAGGCGTTGCTCGAGTTCGGCAATTTCTTTCTTTAAAACGCCGCCTACACGGTGTTTTGCCAGATAAACCTGGGTGATGCTGACACCCAACTCGCGGGCCACCCGCTCGGTATCCCAGCCCTTGACGACATAGCAGTCGAAAATTTGAAACTGCTTCACACTGACCTTCCGCTTCACCTTTTCGAGCGCGGCCTGGGTCAGGTTGCGCGCCCACTCGGCGTCCCACATGCGGTCGAGATGTCCGGTTTGCGGATCCTCGACCCGCTCGACGATGGACTCGGAGCGTCCATCCTCGTCAAAATCGGGGCGCGCCATGGCGGTGTCCTTGCGGCGCTTGCGGAATTGGTCGCCGATGCGCCAGCGCGTCATGTTGAGCAGCCAGGATTTGAACGACCCTGCGTTGGGATCGTAGCGGTTTTCCTTGGACTGCTTGGCGATGCCGAGGATCGTCTCCTGCACCACGTCCATTGCCTCCTCGGGGCGGAGTCCCGCTTTCACCGCCACACTATAGATCAGCCGCCAGTAGGTCTGGTAAAATTCCTCCCAAGTCTTGCGGTCTTCCCAGTTTTCAAGCCTGGCAATCAGGCTTTTGCGGGTGCGCTCGTAGGCACCTTTCAAATGGTCGTCACCGGATGGCTTCACTTTGTCGGACATGGGGCGTAGGGGCGGTCGTGGATAGCGGGACCGACGGCCCCGCCCCCTGATATACCATTTCCGCGTGATTCTGTCGCGTGGATTTGTCCATGATCGGGGGATTTTCCGGGGCCGGGGGGGAATGCGCGCCGCGGCCACATCCCGAGGATCCGCATGCAGA
>SLCJ01000212.1 GCA_007125835.1 Verrucomicrobiales bacterium
CCTACTGCGGACGCGCCAACGAACGATGCCGCGACCCGCTGGTGTGAAAATCCAGGAACCAAAAGAATCGCAGACTCACGAATCGTCGCGCACCACGAGCATGCTGCGAAAGCGCCCCTCCCACAGCGTGCCGCGCCGTCCGCGCTGGCCATTAAGCCACTGCGTAAACCGCTGTTTTACCAATTTCACATAACCGCTCAGGTCTCCCATGCGCTGGCGATGCGGGTCGAGCAGCCGGCGCCGCGCCTCATCCGTCTTGCAATATTCCCAACGATACCGGATTCCCTCTGCCTTGGCGGGCGGGTAGATTTTCTCCAAACGGTCGAGCACCACCTCGTCATCCACTTCGCTCGGGTCCATCGGCGGGATCCGCACCACGAGGTTGAACTCCGACTCATCCACCGATACCGAAACCAGCTCGAGCCCGCCGAACTCGGCGCCATCCCGCGCCAACTCCTCAAAATAACTTTGTTCCTTCGCGTCCAACCGAACGCTGCCATCGACAATTCTCGACGACACATGGTAGATTGCTTCGGAATCAGCGGACGCGTGTAGTCTCGGATGTCTCACCCGGGATGTTGTCATAGTCCTGCATGCTCTGCAAATGGATAATCAAAGCGAGTCTTGACCGGCGGCGACACCGGCAAATCTCACTCCGCGCCGGCCCGCAGTTCCACGCGCCTGACCACCAGCCACGATCCTGCGGACGCCCCGAGACGAACACGGTCGAACTCAAGCCCCGGCGCGATCAGCGCGCTTACAAACGGCGCGCCGCTGGCGGCATCCCCGTGAAAAAGCAAAACCCGGCCGGTGGCCCGGTGGTAGCGCATCGTTACCATGCGCCCTCCCGTCACCGCCTCCTCCGGCAGCACCGGCTGCAGGCCCTGCTTCACATCGATCGACCACGTCGCGTCGTCGCCGAAACTGTCGCCGAAAAACACCACCTCCGTGCTGCCGACATACAAACTCAGCCCGGACCACCCGGCAGTGTGAAACCCGGGACCCACCGCCCCATCCACATCCAACACCACATCCAGAACCGAGTCGGGACCCAACTGCCGCACCGACGGCAAATCCGCATAGACCGTGAACCCGCTGCCGGCCAGACCATTTTCCGTGAGCACCGAAGTGCCGGTGCCCTGGATCCAATCCGATGGCAGTTCGCCGGCCTCCCCTCCCGCCGCCGCCGCAAAGGCAGCGCCAAAGTCCTCCTCAAGCAAAACCTGCCATGTCGGCGAGGATTCGAAAACCTGCGGGCTGGAGGGAAAACGGGCCACGTCGTCGGCCGCCGCATCCACCCGTGCCGCCTCTCCCGCCTCCAGAACTTGCGGCTCCAGAATTGAAGACGTCCGCAACTCGACCTTCCCTTCGAACACATGAAGCTCGGCGGCCGCCCCCTCGCCGGATACCACCACACCGAAGCGGGTTCCCAAATCCACCGCCTCAAATTCCGGCGTAGCCACCGTGAATCCGGTCCCCGACGGAGGCACATCAAAGCGGGCAGTGCCGAGGTCAATCTCCATTCTCAACGGCTCGAGGTAGCGCACATCCGCCGGAGCCGTCATCTCCGCCGTCACCCCGTTCGCCAATTCCCAGCGCAAGGTCCCGCGCCCCAGTTCCACCCGGGCACCGGCCACCACTTCCCCAGAGAACCCCGCCGCAGACAATTCACCCGGAATGCCGTCCACCGTCCACACGCTCTCCTCCGTAGCGATCACGCGGGCGGCGGGCTCTGCTGCGGAGTCACCAGCCACTTCCGATTGCTGCGCGGGCTGCCTCGATCCGGCCGAAATCATCAGCCATGCCCCCACCATCACCGCAGCCGCCGCTCCCAGCGCCAGAATCCCCGCGCCACGCCAATCACTGCCTCTCTTCCGCCCGCGTGCAGGCTGTCGGCGCATTGCACCACGCCCGGCGGGAAAATGGCCCACAACCACCCGGCGCGACTCCGCTTCCGCCACGGCCCCGGCATCCACATTCCCGACCTCTGCCTCAACCCCGGCCTCCACATCCCCGGCCTCTGCCACAACCCCCTCGAATTCCTCGACAAGCAAATGCTGCATCAGCGCGTATTCCAGATAAAGCTTGCGCAGTTCTGCATCGCCACGCAGCCGCTGCTGCACGCGCTCGAACTGCTCCGCTGGCATTCCACCGTCGAACAACTCCTGAATCAGCATGTGATCGTCTTTTTTCATGCGGGAAAATGGCTGCGGGTGGCAAGCTTCTGTTCAATGCAGCGTCGCAACACGGCGCGGATTTTGAATAACATCGCCTTCAACGTGCCAACTCTCCGGTTCGTGCGCTCAGCGAACTCCTGCAGCGGCGATGGCGTCTGGTAACGGTGCCGGATCAATTCCCTGTCTTGCGGGCGCAGCGCATTGAGACACACCCGCAACGCCTCCTGCCGTTCATCCAACTCGTCCGGCGCACGCCCGAAATCCACCGCCATCTCCGCCATCAAATCATCATCAAAAATCAACCACCCATGGCGCGCCAGCCTGCGCCGCTGGTTCAGCATGTGATACCTCGCAATCTGAAACGCCCACGCCTTGAAATTTGTGCCCAGCGTGAAATTTGCACGCTTCTGCCACAGCGTAATGTTCACCTCCTGAAGCAGGTCCCGCGCCCCGTCATACCCCGGAGCCATCGAGCGAATATACGCCAGCACCGCGTTCTGATGCAAAGTCAGCTCGCGCACAAATTCCTCCTCGGGATCACCCCCGGAACCGGTCGCCCCGACGGGCGAAATGTCTTGTTCCTCATTGTTCATGGAATCCATGGGCAAATGTCCCCAATCTGCCCCGGGTTTATGGCCCTTGCAATGCCCTTGGCCCGCCGCCAGCTTGGCCCATGCTCGGCCTCTTCGAACCACCGCCACCTGGCATGCGCTACCAATGCCAGCGCTGCACCGCCTGCTGCCGCTGGCCCGGCGACGTCCATGTCAGCGCCACCGAGATCACCGCCATCGCCGCCCTTCTCGGCTTGTCGGAGGAAGAGTTCATCCAACGCCACACCCGCCTCAATGCCACCCGCACCGGCCTCTCCCTCCTCGAAGATCCGGAAACCGGGCACTGCTCTTTCCTCGACGGCAACGACTGCCGCATCCAAAAGGCCAAACCCACCCAGTGCGTCGGCTTCCCCAACACCTGGAACTTTCCCGGCTGGCGAAAAATCTGCCACGCCACCACCGTGCCGGACCACCAGCCAAGCACCTGATTCCCGCCACCGTTTTCCGGTTGCCCCGGCGCACGCGCCCGCCAAACTATCCGCCCGATCCGCACGCTGCCGACCGCCGTGCACGCTCCCCTGCCCATTCATGATTGCCATCCAGAACATCAGCATCCAATTCGGCGCACGCTCCCTCTTCCGCGACCTGTCCTTCGTCATCCAGCCCAAAGAGCGCATCGCCTTCGCCGGTCCCAACGGAGCCGGCAAATCCACCCTGATGAAGATGCTCGTCGGCGAACTCACCCCCGACTCCGGGCGCATCATCCGCGCCCGCGGCGTCTCCGTCGGCTACCTCGCGCAGGAAGGCGTCGAGGGCACCGAACGCACCGTCTACGAAGAAGTCGAATCCGCCTTTGCCGGAGTGATCGGCCTGCAAGCCAAAATCGACGACCTCGGCGAATCGCTCACCGCACTCGACCCCGCCTCCGAAGCCTACCGCGAAACGCTCGACCGCATGGGCGACCTCCAGCTCCGCCTCGAAGACGCCGACCCTGCCCGCATCCGCCCGCGCATCGAAACCGTGCTCCTCGGCCTCGGCTTCGCGCGCGACAAACTGGACCGCCCCACGCGCACGTTCTCCGGCGGCTGGCGCATGCGCATTGCCCTCGCCCGCCTCCTCCTCCAGGAACCCGACCTCCTCCTGCTCGACGAACCTACCAACCACCTCGACCTCGACTCTCAACGCTGGGTCGAAAAATACCTGCTGACCTACCCCGGCGGCATCGCCCTTATCTCACACGACCGCGCCTTCCTCGACTCCATCGTCCGCCGCACCCTCGCCTTCGAGCACGGACGCGTCGAAGAATACAGCGGCAACTACTCGTTTTACGAACGCGAAAGCGTCGCCCGCCGAGAATTGCTCGTCAAAGCCAAGGCCAACCAGGACCGCGTCATACGCAAAACCCAGCAGTTCATCGACCGCTTCCGCGCCAAGGCCACCAAAGCCAGCCAGGCGCAGAGCCGGATCAAAATGCTCGAACGCATCGAGCGCATCGAACTCGAAAACGAGGGCCCCGAAATCCATTTTCAATTCCCACCCGCCCCGGCCGGCGGACAATCCGTGCTCCGCCTCGAAAATGTCGCCAAACAATACGGCCCCCTCACTGTGTTCGAGAATTTCAATCTCGCCATCGACAAAGGCGACCGCATCGCCGTGGTCGGCGTCAACGGAGCCGGCAAATCCACATTTTCCCGCCTGGTAAGCCGACGCGAAGAACCCACCTCGGGAAAAATCATCCCCGGACACAACCTCATCACCACCCACTTCGCCCAAGACCAGGCCGAGGAACTCAACCCAGAACTCACCGCCCTCGCCACCCTCGAAGAAGTGGACACTGGCGGCGCCCACATCGACCGCCGCTCCGTGCTCGGCTGCTTCCTCTTTCGCGGCGACGATGTATTCAAACCGGTGTCCGTCCTCAGCGGTGGCGAAAAAAGCCGCCTCGCCCTCGCCCGCATGCTGCTCGCCCCCTCCAATTTCCTCGTCCTCGACGAACCAACCAACCACCTCGACATGGCCTCCCAGACGCGCCTCCAAGCCGCCCTGCTCGACTACGAAGGCTCGTTTGTCGTCGTCTCCCACAACCGCGACTTCCTCGACCCACTGGTCAACAAAGTGCTCGAATTCCGCGTCGGTCTGCCACCCCGCGTCTTCCTTGGCAATGTGTCCGACTACATCGCCAAACGCGAAGAAGAAGAACGCCTCGCCGCGACCGCCTCGCCGCATTCCTCCACCCACCCCGGCACCACACGCCCCCCAGCCCAGGCCAACCGCAAAGACCAACGCCGCGCCGAGGCCCAGCGCCGCCAGGAACGCGCCCGCCGCCTCAAACCCCTCCAACAAGAACTCGAATCCGTCGAAACACGCATCACAGCCCTCGAAGAAGAACGCACCACACTCGCCACCCGCGCCAACGACCCCGCACTCTTCGAAGTCCGCGAGGAAGCCATGCTCGTCATCCACCGCATGCGCGACCTCGAAAAAGAACTCGAATCCTCCTACACCCGCTGGAACGACCTCACCGAAGAAATCGAAACCGTCGAAGCGGAACTCCCCATCACTCAAGACCCATGAAAACCATCGGCCTGATCGGCGGCATGAGCTGGGAATCCACCATCCCTTAGTCCACCGCCTCATCTACGACGAACTGTGCCTCGGAGTCGTGCGCAAGGTATCCCGCGACGCCTACCGCGAAATCATCTCACGCTTGGTCTCCCATGGCGCACAGGCCGTCATTCTTGGCTGCACGGAAATCCAGATCCTCGTCAAATCACAGGACTCCGAAATCCCCCTCTTCGACAGCACCGCCATTCACGCAAACATCGCCGCTGAAAAAGCACTCGCTCCATAGCGATGTGTCCTTGCTCCGGACGGAACGCGCAACGACACCTGCGCCGCCCTCGAATGCTGCACCACGGCACTTTCCGGGTGGCACATCACTCGGGCGGATTAAAGATCCGCGGTCCGGAAGAGACATTCCTGCAAATAAACTGACAGCCAAAACGTTTTTCCACACCCTTCTCCCGGGAAAAGTCCGGCGCTCATAGAGACGCCGCTACAGGGGATTCAATAGGCACCGCGGGTAGCGTGAGCGGCTTTGGCGTGTGCCACCGACTTGCGGCCGCAGCCGCACAGCATCCTCTGTAGCGGCTGTCTGCGACTGTCGGACTTTTTCTGGCCTGGCAGGTTGCGTGCATCGTGACGTTCCCCCCGTCTCCCGGAACGCAACCCCGTTGGAGTAGAAATTCTGCTGCACGATGACCCCCGGGGTAGGTCCGCTGCGCGGCCCAACCCCGGGCTCTGGAACAGAATCCCGTTGGGATTCCCTGGATACCTCCAGCATCTTGAAATCGGCAGGCATTTGTGATCGCCGTTGTGGCTCGTTGTGGGCTGACCAATGACCGCCCCCCGCTGTAGGTCGCCTGGCCCCAGAGGACCGGGGGTGGAGACGAAATGCAGAGTTTCGAATGATGAATGATGAAGGCATCCGATGAACTCTAAACCCATTTAACCTCACCCATGCGAACTGAAGAGCCGCGCTCCAGGAATCCCCATCCCCTCAGCCCCTGTCTCCTTTGCCTCTTTTCATGAGGCCCTCGACTCTAATCTTTTCAGTTTGCGCTCTTTGGGCTCTCTGCGGTATCCCCCCCATTTGCTTCCCCATTTGCGTGACCGCTGCGGCCAGCAATCCTACAATCGTTCCCTTTGCTTACCACCACCGAAAAGCCAACCAACAACCAACAACCAACAAC
>SLCJ01000233.1 GCA_007125835.1 Verrucomicrobiales bacterium
ATCGCCGTGATGCCCGGGCACGGACCGAATACCAAAATGGCTGCCACCCTCGCGCGCGAGTATTCGCGCATGCGCAGCATGGTCCCGCCGGTGCGCATCCCGCAGGGCGAGGCGGTGCTCGACATCAACGACATCCTCAAAATCCTCCCGCACCGCTACCCCTTCCTACTGGTCGATCGGGTGGTCGGCTTCGAGGGCGACAACAAATGCACCGGCGTGAAAAACGTCACCATGAACGAACCGTTTTTCCCCGGCCACTTCCCAGGCCATCCGGTGATGCCCGGCGTGCTCCAAGTCGAGGCGATGGCCCAGGTCGGAAGCATCCTGATGCTCCGCAAACCGGAGAACCAAGGCAAGATCGGTTATTTTATGAGCGCCGACAAAGTCAAATTCCGCAAGCCAGTGCTGCCGGGAGATACCCTGTTCATCGATGCCGAAGTGCTGAGGGTTCGCGGATCGATCGGACAGACCTACTGCCGCTGCCTCGTCAATGGCGAGGTGGTGTCCGAAGGCGAACTCAAATTCAGCCTTTTCCAACCTTGACTCTAACGCGCGCCACACGCCATGTCCGAGACCAAGATCCATCCGACCGCCATCGTCGACCCCGGAGCCGAAATCGGCGTCGGCTGTGAAATCGGCGCCTACTGTGTGATCGGCCCGTCCGTGCGCCTCGGCGACCGCTGCCGCTTGTATTCCCACGTCGTGATCGACGGACCAACCGTGATCGGCGAAGCGAACCACTTCCACTCCCACGCGGCCATCGGCGGGCGCACCCAGGATCTGAAATACCGGGGCGAGCCCACCGGGCTGCGCATCGGCTATGGCAACACATTCCGCGAATTCTGCACGGTCCACCGCGCCAGCGCGCCCGGCGACGAGACCGTGATCGGCAACCACGGCAATTTTCTCGCCTACACGCACATTGCCCACGATTGCGTCGTCGGCGACCACTGCATCTTCTCGAACAACGGCACCCTCGCCGGCCACGTCGTGGTGGAGGATCACGTGATTCTGGGTGGCCTCACCGCCGTCCACCAATTCTGCCGCCTCGGGCGCTACAGCATGACAGGCGGATGCTCGAAGATCGTCCAGGATATCGTCCCCTTCACCATCGCCGATGGCAATCCGGCACGTCCCGGAGGCGTGAACCGTGTCGGCCTCGAGCGGCACGGATTCTCCGAAGACCAAATCCGCGCCATCCGCGAGGCCTACAAATGCCTCTTCATCCGCAAGATCACGCGCGAGCAGGCCCTCGCCGCTCTCGATGAATTGGCCGGACAAGATGGCGATGCCCCACCGCTCGTGGCCGCCATCGCCTCGTTCGTGCGCGAATCCCGCCGCGGAATCACAAGCTGATGAGTTTGCTCGTTTTTAGTGGGAGGGGAGAGTTTGCTAGTTTTAGCATTCAGGGAGTGGGCAGTGATCGGTGATGGCTAGCGCCTGGTCAATGGCGTCATAAAGTCATGGGGTCAAGGTGTCATGAGCCGATCGGGTTTGTGTGATGTTCTATGTTCTTTCAGGCTTTCAGGTCTCGATGGTCTAGTTTGGGGAAGACGCGAGCGAAGTGCAGGAAGCGAGGGGAAGAAATGAGGATCCCACGCAAAGACCTGAAGCCGCAAAAAGCTGAGGGGGCGGGGCTTTTTTTGGAGCGCGGATCTTTAGTCCGCTTGGGTGAGGGGAGATCAGTTGAGAGTTTGGAGTTCAGAGGCAAAGGGGCATCCAAATCGAAATCGGTATCGGTATCGAAATCGACGAGAGTGGTTGCCCGACTCGGGTCGGCTGTAGCTGGGCCTTTGCTTTCTCATGCGCTGCATCGCTCCGCGGGAAGGCGACCAGTGATCGCCTCCACGGTGGGGCGCTCACACGCGTTCTTGTCGCGGCGGCGTCTTCAGAGATGCGTCCAGTCCTCTGGCGCTTTTCTCGGTGACGCGCCGAGGCGAGAGAGCTTTGGGTCACCCTCAAGCGCAGGTGCATCTCGACCAAGGAAGGGCGATACATCATCGCCCGAGGATGGGGAAGCAAATGGTGTGGAACGAAGTGCCTGTTCATTTTCCCTTTCATCCGCATCGGCGAAGGAGGTTCGCCGTTCCTTGGAGCTGGCCGTCCTCTTCGATTCCGATTCCGATTCCGATTCCGAGCCAACACCACCTCCAAACTCTCAACTAATCTCACATCACCCATACGGACTAAGGATCCGCGCTCCGAAAAATCCCTGCCGCTCTTTTCATTTTCACCCTTTCTTGACCAACTAGAAATTGACTGCCATAGATTGAAACCAGTAGTCGTTGGATTTGCCCGGGGACAAACGGTCCGAGTTCGCAACGCAGTCAATGAGGAGGCAAACCAGGGCGATCCGGTGTGCCGAAGGCACAAAAGCACAAAGCGCGGGGTTTCAACCCCGTGAAGCATCTATGAAATGCGTCCTGAAGGGACGCTTGCGAGCGGGCAACCAATAGACGGCAAATGCATGGCAAATCCACCGCCCGTAAGGTCAACCAACTTCCGTTGATGCCAAGCCGCCAGAGTCTAACAAATCTGTCCGGGGTCGATGTCGACGGTGAGGCGCACATCCTCCGGGGCTTTGAAGGTGTCGAGGGCGGGGGAGAGGTGCCCGGCCATCGCGGCGGCGGAAGCGGCGCGGACCATGAGCTGGAATTGGTAGTGATCCTGCGCCTTGGCGAGTGGCGCGGGCACCGGCTCGCCCACACTGACCCCGGCCGGAGGCTCATCAGCGAGTTTTTTGTGCAGCGTGGCAAGCGTGAGCCGGGTGAGTTCCTCCTGCTTGCCCCGCGCGAGAATCAGCGCGGCGCGGGTGTAGGGAGGATACTGAAAGGCCTGACGAAATTCCATTTCCTGCGCCGCGAAGCCAAGAAAATCATGATGCCGCGCAAACTGGATGGCCGGACTGTGCGGGGCAAATGTCTGCACGATCACCTCGCCAGAGCGGTCTCCCCGCCCCGCGCGACCCGCCACCTGGGTGAGCAGCTGGAAAGTGCGCTCGCCGGCGCGGAAATCGGGCATGTTCAGCCCGGTGTCGGCTGAGAGCACACCAACCAGCGTGACATTGGGGTAGTCCAGCCCCTTGGCAATCATCTGCGTGCCGATCAAAATGTCGAGCGCTCCCTTGCGGAAGGCGTCCAGCGCTTCTGTCATTGCATTCTTGCGGCGTGTGGTGTCGGTGTCGAGCCGGGCCACCCGGGCTTTCGGAAACACCTTGTTCACCACCTCCTCGACACGCTGCGTGCCAAACCCGGCAAACTGAATCGAGGGGTCGGAACATTCCGGACAGCGCTTCGGCGGGCGCTCTTGATACCCACACACGTGGCAGACCAGGCGGTCATCTTTCTTGTGGTAGGTGAGCGCAACACTGCAGTGGCGGCACTGCACCGCCTGGCCGCAGGCCGGGCATTGCAGACTGCGCGCAAACCCGCGCCGGTTGAGGAAAAGGATGGTCTGCTCGCGGCGTTCAAGGCGCTGCTCGATGGCGTTTCGGAGCGGGGTGGAAAGGATGGACACCCCTTTCTGTTTTCGCGACTCAATCCGCATGTCCACCACCCGCACCAGCGGCAGCGTGCGGTCGTCGACACGGCGGGTGAGCGTGGTGATGCTATATTTGCCATTCAGTGTGTTGGCATAGGATTCGAGCGACGGCGTGGCGCTGCCCAGCACCACCACACATCCCTCGATCCGCGCACGCATCACGGCGCAGTCGCGCCCGTGATACCGGGGCGCGGATTCCTGTTTGTAGGATGTTTCATGCTCCTCATCGACGATAATCATCCCGGGCTTTTCCAACGGGGCGAACAGGGCACTGCGCGGGCCGACGACGATCCGGGCCTGACCGGCGCGGATGCGCTCCCACTCGTCAAAGCGTTCGCCCTCGGAAAGGCGGCTGTGAAGCACGGCCACGCCCACGCCAAGCGGCGAAAACCTACCCTTGAAGCGCTCTACGGTTTGCGGAGTGAGCGAAATTTCCGGAACCAACACGATGGCACCGCCGGATGTCGGCGCAATCTGTGCGATGCTTTGCAAATACACCTCGGTTTTCCCACTTCCGGTGATTCCATGGAGCAGGATGGGCTTGGGGTCCTCGGTGGCCGCCGCTGCCACAATGCTCTCCACCGCCGCTCGCTGCTCTTCGGTAAGTTCCTGCGGCAGGGTGGCGACAAAAGCCTCCTCCGGATAGGGATCACGCCCCACTTCCTCAACTTCAATGGCCACCATGCCCTTGCCAGCCAGCGAGGCCAGGGCGGCGGCGGGAAAATCCGCCGCCGGCAGCCGAGCCCCACTGCCGCCCGCATCCAGCAGCGCATCCACGATAGCTGCCTGACGCGGTGCTCTCTTGGCCAAGGCCTGGCGCTCCGCCTCGCTCGGCACTCTCGCCAGCCGCGCCATGCGTCTCGTGCGCGCGCGTCCCGACTCAGGACGCACCGCGCTCGGAACCATGCAGCGCAGCGTCTGCGCCAGGCTGGCCCGGTAATACCGCGAAATCCACCGGGCGAGACGAAGCAACGAAGCGGTGAGCAAAGGTTCCTCCGCAAGAAGCCGCCGCACCTCCTTGAGCGCCAGGTCGGCGGGCAACCCGCTCTCCGAGCGCGGCATCAGTTCCAAAATCGTGCCAGTCGCCTCGCGTCCGCGCAAGGGCACCGCCACCCGCGAAGACTCCCGGACACGCCCACGCAACGACTCCGGAACCCGGTAACTAAATACCCGGTCCGCCGATCCGTCGATCAACACTGCCGCCACCATCTCCATCGCGCCCACTGTATCCCAGCTTTGCCCATTTTCCGAGTCAAACACCGCGTTTTTCGATGGCGCCGCCGGTTGCCGCGCCGCTTTCTTCCAGGTTCCCCGCAGCGGCTGTCTGCGACTGCCGGACTTCACTGCTCCGGCGGCTCCCAGGCATCCCAAATATCGAAGTGTCGTTGCTCCGGTACGCAGGCGTGGTGGGTCGGGAGGGGGGGCGGCTTGGAGCCCGCTGACGCCGCCTCTCTGGCATCCCTTCAGGATGCGGGGTGTTTGAAATCCATCCTTCCAAGGGTGTCGCCCGCAGGACGGTCTCGAACCCCCGGCAATGACCTGTCACCTGCTCGGGATGAGGCGGAAGTGGAAGAGGAGGGAAGAGTTTTGGCTGATGAGCGATAAAAGAGCCCATTCCAAACTCTCAAGTTATCTCACCTCATCCTTGGCTTATTCTTCCTTGAATCCACTGGCGACCAGCTCCTCGACCGCCGTCATGGCTTCCTCGGCCTGATCGCCCTCGGTGGTGACGGTGATTTTTGAGCCGTGGCCAGCGGCGAGCATCATCAGGCCCATGATGCTCTTGCCATTGACCTGCTCCATGTCTTTCTCCACCCAGATCTCGCAGGGAAACTTGTTGGCAAGGCGGACGAATTGCGCCGCTGGACGGGCGTGCAAGCCCAGCTTGTTGGTGATGGTGAGTTCCTTTTTGAGGGTCATGGTTGTCATGGAAAGATGCTCGAACTGTAAACGCGCGTCGGCGGGATGCGAACGAAAAATCCGGGGCCGGGTGGGAGCCGGGTCACAGGGAGTCGACAAATGCCTGCATCTCCTCAAGACGGCTCTCGATGGACCGGACAAGCGCGAACTGATTGCGGCAGCGCTCAATGTTGTGTTCGGGGTGCTTGGTCTTGAAATAGGTGTCGCCGCTGAGGTAATCGGTGAGAAAGCGCATGCCACATTCGAGCGTGAGCAGTTTGCCGGAAAAGGCGAGGTGCCGCTTTTCCGCAGCGGTAAGGAAGGCCGATGCGGTTTCGAGGTACCCCGTGGCGAGGGCCTCGAACATTTCCATCCGGCTTTCGACCCGCGACAGGTCGGTCTCGTCTTCGGCAGCGCTGTTGGTGGCGGTTCGCACCATGTCTCCGAAGTCGTAGAGGGCGCAGCCGGGCATCGTGGTGTCGAGGTCAATCACACACACGCCCTCGCCGGTGGCGTCGTCAATCAGGACGTTGTTGAGCTTGGTGTCGTTGTGGGTGACGCGCTCGGGAATTTCGCCTTTTTCCATCAGGCCGGTGATAATGCCGGTGTCGCCCTCGCGCTCGCAGGCGAAGGCGATTTCGGCGGCGGCGGCGGCAGCGCGGTTGTGGAAATCGGCCTCGATGGCCGCCTGCAGCGCCTGGAAGCGCTTCGGGGTATGGTGAAAATCGGGGATGGTCTCGTGGAGGCGCTCGCCGGGAAGGTCGGCGACAAGTGCCTGGAAACTGCCGAAAGCGCGCGCAGCCTGGACCGCCTGGCCGGTATTCTCGATGATGTCGTAGCCGGTGGCCCGCTCGATGAATAGATAAACGCGCCAGAGGTTGCCGTCGGCGTCGAAGGCGTAGGGCTTGCCATCGCGGGCGGGGACAGTGGTGAGCGCCTTGCGCGAAGCGTCGGGGTCGTTCCTGTCCGCGAGCACGGACTGAGAATGGGCTGTCACCCGCGCGATGTTCTCCATCAGCGCGGCGGGATTTTTGAAGATGTCGTGATTGACTCGCTGGAGGATGTAGCGGACCGGCGTGCCAGCCTGACTGGCCACCACGGCGTAGGTGTCGTTGATGTGGCCGCTTCCGTAGGGGGCTCCCGAGAGGAAATCTCCCTGAATCTGGAAAAGGAGGAAAACCGCCGGAAGGTCGTGTGCGTTGGCAGGTTGGCTCATCGGGGAAATCTGTGTGTAGGTTGAGGTGGGGCAGGGGAGGTCAGGAATTCCAAAGGTCGGCGGGGTAGGAACCTTCGGCGATCAAGGACTCAATAGCTTTGGCAACCCGCGGCTTGTCTTCGCGGTAGGTCACGCCGAACCAATCGGAGGCGGTGGGCAAAACCGAAACGGACGCGCGCCCCTCGCAGACCAATTCGTCAACCACGGAGGGGATGTACGATTCGCTCTTTAGCTCGTGTCCGTGGGCGCGGAGAAATTCGGTCATTTTTTCCTCCAGAAGTGGCATCAAATCAGCGGTGAAGCCCCACATGTTCATCGAGACCAGATCTTCGCCGGAGAGCTTGACGGGGTTGGCTTCGTCCTCGCGGTTTTCGGCCCCCTCGGAGGTGCGGAAAATTTTTGTCATTTCCGTGACACTGAGCAACTTTCCGGAACCATCCTGTCGGCAGACGCCACGGGCGACGGAGCCATGCTCGGAGAGCGTGTTGGCAAGCCGGAACCCAACCATTGCGAACTGAGCCACAGGGCCCCCAGCAGGCGCCGAGCGCAGAAAACTGGCAAGCTTGGCATAGCTGTCGCGCCCGTAAAAATCATCGGCGTTGATCATCGCAAAGGGGCCGCTGATCTGCTCCCGGGCTGCGCGCACGGCGTGGGCGGTGCCCCACGGCTTTTCGCGCCCCTCGGGCACCCTGAATTCCTCAGGCAGGTCGTGCAGGTCCTGAAAGGCAAAATCCACCTGCACGCGGTCCTCGAAACGCGAAGCGATCTGCTCGCGGAAGGCTTGCTCAAAGTCGCGGCGGATCACGAACACCACCCTGTTGAAGCCAGCGCGAAGAGCATCAAAGACGGAATAGTCAAGAACAGTCTCGCCTGACGGCCCCATGGGATCCATTTGTTTGAGCCCGCCGTAGCGGCTGCCCATACCGGCGGCGAGGATGAGAATCGTCAGGGAGGAAGATGTGTCCGTTTGGGAATCGACCATGGCATGCCATTAGTAGCAAGAATGGCCCATGAAGCAAGTTGCGAATGGAAAACGTTGCAAATTTTCCGATTTCCGCCTTCGGCCAGTTGTGTTTCGGAACCCCGGCCGCCTGCTTTGCAAGGCAGGGCTTGACACACCAAGGCTCGACACCTATCTTCTCACACCGCAGGCTTTCCGCCTGTGAGCCGGCCACTCCCCCAAGGTGGCGGATTTTCGGCGAGGTAGCCAAGTGGTAAGGCAGAGCTCTGCAAAAGCTCCATTCGCGGGTTCGATTCCCGCCCTCGCCTCCATTTCAAAAATCCCTTGTTTTACAAAGGATTCTTTCGGTTTCCAGGCCGCGCAGCGCGAAAGTCTCCACTACTTGTTGGTAACAAAAATTTCCTGTCCCTTTATTTCTTTCTTGCTTGTGGTGGTGGGTGGCTTATCCTCTGGCATGCGCCAATCTCGCACACTGGCTTCGCCGGGCCGTCCCGGGCTGTATCACGTGTTTTCCCGCATTGTCGACAAGCGGTTCATCTTCAATGACCCGGAGCGGCACAAGTTCATCCGGCTGCTCAAAGATGGAGCCGCGTTTGCCGGGGTGGATGTGATCACGTGGTGCGTCATGGGCAACCATTTCCACGTACTTGTACGCGTTCCGGTGATTGACTCCGCCAAACTTGGGGATGAGGAGGTGCTCTCTCGCATGGCTCATCTTTACAGCGAACGCAAAATGCAGGATTTGCGGGAGATTTGGGGGCGGTGCGGCACGCCAGAGGCGCGTCGGCGTTTTCTGGGTCCCTACCGCGCGAGGATGGGGGATTTGAGCGATTTCGTCAAGACACTCAAGCAGCGCTTCACGCAGTGGTTCAACCGATGCCAGAACCGTGAGGGGACGCTGTGGGAGGGGCGATTTCGCAGTGTTCTGCTGGAGCACAACGAGTCAGATGCCTCCACAGGCCTGGGGGCCCTGGCGTGTGTGGTCGCCGGTTATATTGACCTCAATCCGGTGAGAGCCGGGTTGGCTGGGTCGGCAGCTGGTTCTGACTGGAGCGGCTATGGGGCGGCATTGCGCGGGGATCAACACGGTGTTGCCGGACTGGAAATACTTTGGGGCACCCGTGTTACCGACAAGATTGATGTTGGTCAGTTGCTGGAGCTGCACCTGGGTTTCTTGGATCGCGGCCGGGGTGGGGGGCACGGTCCCGACAAGGATGAAATGCTTGCGGCGATGTCGGTGTCCGTCTTGTCCCATGATCTGGAGGAGCACCTTGGTCCGTGTGGTGGCGGCAGCGAACGCCCAGTGAAGCGCCTCGCGGCGAGGATGACTTCGCGTTGTGAGGAGTTTACCAAGGCGCACAAATTGGGCAGGGCCTGGTTAGCGGAGCAGATTCGATGACGCATCGCTTGCCCGGTGTCAGCGCAAGGCAGGAGGGCCTGTTCTTGACCAGCGTAGACGACATCATGTGATCCAGGGCGGGCACGCGGCTGAATGAATGTAAGCTTCTTCACGAAAGATGTGGAGGAGCGGGTTTAATGGGCATCGTCGATGCTAAAAAGTGGCGGAATTTTCGGTGATTGCGTTTTTTGCGGGCGGTCGGGAATAGAGACTGGAGCTGGCATCCGCCTGGGCAGTCGTTCCATTAAATCAATATTTAAAATGAGATAAGGGACAGGTCCTAAAGCTGTTTTTGGGTTGCTTTGGGTGGAGGGGTGGCGAGAGTGGCGGCGATGTTGAACTGGATTTGGCTTGGGATGATTTGCGCGGGTATCTTGGTGGCCGCGTTGTTGGGGCGTTTGGGTGGGGCGGATGGGATCGTGGAGCAGACGTTTAATTTGGTGCGGACCGGGGTGATGGGGATCGCTCTGCCGCTGAGTGCGTTGATGATGTTATGGTTGGGGATCATGCGGCTGGCGGAGAAGTCGGGATGCGTGGAGGTTTTGGCGCGGTTTTTGAGGCCGCTGTTGCGGCGTTTGTTTCCCGAGGTGCCGCGGGATCATCCGGCGATGGGGGCGATGGTGATGAATATGGCGGCCAACATGCTGGGTTTGGGCAATGCGGCCACACCCTTGGGGCTGAAGGCGATGCAGCATTTGGATGATTTGAACCCGCACAAGGGGGTGGCGAGTAATTCGATGTGCACTTTTCTCGCGATCAACACGAGTTCGGTGACGCTGATTCCGGCCACTGCGATTGCTCTGCTGGCAGCTCAGGGGGTGGCCAATCCGTATTCGATCGTGTCGACTGCGATCGGGGCGACGCTTTGTTCGACGGTGGTGGCGATTGTGGCGGTGAAATTTTTCGAGCGTCTGCCGATGTTTCGCGTCCGCCCTTTTGAGGCGAGTGGACCGGGTGGGGTTGCGGATGGCGAGGGTGAGGAGGGGGATCAAGGTGCGAGGAGTGAGCGGAGTGGCCAGGAGGTTGGCGCTACCGGCAATGATTTGAATGAGGCTGGAGGTGTGCGGTTGCGGAGGATCGGTGTCCGTGGGCGGTTGGTGGTGTTGGCGATTTTTGTGGTGTTCGCAGGGGTGTTGGTGTTGGAGTGGTCGCCGGATGTTCGTGGAGTGGTTCAGGGTGCGTTGGGTCTGGAGGAGGTGATCGAGCGCCTTGAGGAACCGCCGGCGGCCCTTGCCGGTGTGGAGGTGGACGGGGGCGGTTTTTGGATGCGGGGCGTGCAGGCGATTTCGGTGGTGGCAATTCCCTTTGTGCTGTTTTTTTTTACTGCTTTCGCGGCTTTGCGGGGGGTGCGGGTTTATGAAGAGTTTGTGGAGGGGGCGAAGGAGGGGTTTCAAGTGGCGGTAAGGATTATGCCGTTTTTGATCGCGATGCTTACCGCTTTGGCGATTGTCAGGCATTCCGGCATGTTGTTTTTGCTGCAGAGCTGGTTGTCGCCGGTGCTTGATCTGCTGCGTTTTCCGGCGGAGTTGCTGCCGATGGCGTTGATGCGTCCGTTGAGCGGCAGCGGGAGCCAGGGTGTGTTGGTTGAGTTGCTGACCAACCCGGGAATCGCGGATTCGATCAAGTATACGGCGGCGACGATGTTTGGATCGACGGAGACGACCTTTTATGTGTTGGCGGTGTATTTCGGCAGCGTGGGGATCCGGCGGACGCGGCATGCCTTGGCGGCTGGTTTGTGTGCGGATGTGGCCGGAGTTTTTGCGGCGGTGGCGATTTGCCGTGTGGTTTTTGGGGCGTGATCGTGGGGTGATTTTGTGTCGTTGCGCGCGGCGTGCACGGTGCGAGATTGGGCCGACACTTCTGGTATCACATGTGGATTTTACTCTTGGGATTGGCCGCCGGGTTGGTGGCGTTGACATTCGGGGCCGATTGGTTGGTCCGGGGGGGTGCCGCCTTGGCGGCGAGGTTTGGGGTGAGCCCGATTGTGGTGGGCCTTACGGTGGTTGCCTTTGGGACCAGCGCGCCGGAGCTGGTGGTGAGTTTGAATGCGGTATTGCAGGGGAGCGGTGATCTGGCGGCCGGGAATGTGATCGGGTCGAATCTTTTCAATTTGGCGGTGATTCTGGCGATTACGGCGCTGATTGCACCGGTGGTGGCGGACCGTGCGATGGCGCGTTTTGACGCTCCCGTGATGTGGTTCAGCGGGGTGCTGCTGTGGTGGTTCTTCGCGGATCGGCATGTGGGGCGGATGGAGGGGGGGATCCTGGCGACCATGCTGTTGGGTTACTTGGTGGCCACCTATCTGCGGGTCCGCAGGGGGCGCGGAGCGGGGGCCCTGGGGGATGCTGTGGAGGTGGATATGGTTGTTGCCGGAGGTGTGTGGCGTGACCTGATGTGGGTGGCAGCTGGTGGCGTCGGGCTGGCTTTGGGTTCGTATTGGCTGGTGTGGTCGGCGACGGGATTGGCTTCGCATTTTGGGGTTTCGGAGGCGGTGATCGGGCTGACGATTGTCGCGGCAGGCACGAGTCTTCCGGAGCTGGCCACCTCGGTGGTGGCGGCGCTTCGCAAGCATGGGGGGATGGCGGTCGGCAACCTGATTGGTTCGAATGTTTTCAATGCGTTTTGCATTGTGGGGCTGACCGGTCTGGTTCATCCCTTTGCAGCGGAAGGCATCCGGGATGTG
This sequence comes from Verrucomicrobiales bacterium, assembly GCA_007125835.1. Lineage (GTDB taxonomy): Bacteria > Verrucomicrobiota > Verrucomicrobiia > Verrucomicrobiales > SLCJ01 > SLCJ01. The sequence goes on from SLCJ01000233.1 coordinate 11,699, forward strand.
GATTTGTGGGTGATGGTGGGTGTGGGGACGTTGGTGGCGGCAGCGATGTGGCCTCGCGCCCGTTTCGGGCGGGTTGGCGGGGTGCTTTTGCTCGGGGGGTATTTGGGCTACCTCGTTTTTGTCTGGCCGTCGGCGGGAGGTTGATGTCCATCGGTGCGGCGTTGGAATTGGAATTTGGGCGGCCCCCGCCTTTTCGCTTGCGGTGGATTGGGGTCGGGGAGAGAGGTAGAGATGTCCTCTTTGCAGAACGATCCCTCGCACTTCACGATCTTGAATCTCGACCCCGATCATCCTGGAGGCGGGCCGTTTGTGGTGATGCAGATGGCCAGCGATCCGGGGGACCCCGGATTTCGGGAGCGGTGTTTCCTTCTCAGCAAGGAGGGAACCTGGCTGCGGTTGATCGATTTTTTGGGGGATGACAAGGCGCTTTTGGCGCGGTTTTTGTTTTCTGATTTTGGCGAGATCGGCGTCTTTCTCAGTTCGGTGTCGGGTCCACCAAGGATGGATGAGCTGGTTACAAGTCGGGACAGGAGTCAGCAAAAGTTGGAGGAAATCGCCTCGGTTGGGGGATTGAGGTCCTATCTTCGCGAGCTGTTGGCATCGGTTCCGAAGCGGGGCTGACAAGCGGGCAGCCCGGGATTCCTGGGTGATCAGGGGGCAGATAGGGCACTCGAAATATTGGCGATCCCGCAAATTCCCCGAAAATCCTTTGTTTTCACAAGGTTTTTTGCTGGAGCCGGTGGTCGGATTTGAACCGACGACCTACGCATTACGAATGCGTTGCTCTACCCCTGAGCTACACCGGCGGATTGGGCTGCGTTAAGGCCGGGCGGATTCCGCAGGCGCGAAGTTTCGCCCAAGGTGGCGTGTATGCAAGCTGGATTTGCCTTGGTGGTGGGGGTAATGCGGGAGTATGGGATGTGTTGGCGGGCGTGGGAGAGGGGAACCTTTCCGCTTGATCAATGGCCGTGGAGCGGCTAGGCTTGCGGCCGTCAATTCATTTGCAGGGGAGCATCGTTCCCCCCATCCGAAAAACATCCATGGGAAAACAGCATAACAAAGTTGAAAAAAGGCGCCGTCGTGTGAATTACCAGAAGCGGCTGAAAGAGCGCGAAAGGGCGCAGGCCGCCAATGCAGGTGCCGTGAAGAAGGCCGCAGGCTCGAAGAAGAAGGCCACGGCAACTAAGAAGAAGGCGGTGAAAAAGAAGGCTGCGAAAAAGAAGGTGGTGAAGAAGGAGCAGGCCGTCGAGGCTGCGGTGGAGGAGACCGCTGTCACGGCCGCCGCTCCTGAACCGGCTCCCGAAAAGGCACCTGAACCAGGTCCTGAACCGGGGGAGGAGAAGCCTGCCGACGGCGAGGCCACCTGAGGGTTTATTGAATTCTGGATTGTGGCGCGCGACAGGGAGGCTTAACCGCCAGTGGCGGAGCTTCCTTGTGGCGCGTTTTTTTTTGTGTCTTTGCCCTGACTGTGAGTGGCACGGCGAAAGAACAGCAGTTGCTTGGCGGCTAGCTGAAAGCGCGCAGAAAGCAGACTTCGATGGCGAGGGGTTCGCTGACGTTGGTTTCGAACAGGTCGCGGAGTCGTTCCATGGCTTGGATTCGCCGAAGGAGGCTGTCTTGGGATTGGTTGGTGGCTAGTTGGGAGAGGGCCTGCTTGCTGGATGGGAGGTCGAGGTGTGAGGCTGCGGCTTTGATGCGCAGGGCGTCGCCGAACCAGGAGACGATGAGTGAGTGGAGGGCGGAGCGTTCGGCGAGGTAGTCGGCGCTGGCGAGGGCCTTGATGGCCATTTCGCGTTCGTCGAGCCAGTTGCCGGCGCCGGTGGTTTTCTGGTAGCGTTCCTTTTCCTCCTTGATTTGCTTTTTGGCCCGGGTGTCCATTTCTTCTTTGATCTCAGCAAGGAGACTGGCGAAATAGCGGGCGAGAGTGAGGGCGGAGCGTGCTCCGGGCTTTTCCAGGGTGCCGAAGCGGGCGAGATGGGCGAGCAGGCGTCCGGCGCGTGAGTTGGGCTCGGGCTCCTGCCAGGCGGGGGCGTGGAGACCGAGTTCGATACAGCGCGAAAGGATGGTGGTGAGGAGGGTTTCGGGGCGGGCGGAGAGCAGCAGGATGAGGCTGTCGGGTGGTGGTTCTTCGAGGGTGCGGAGGAAGGTGTTTTGCGCCTGTTCGTTCATGCGGTCGGCATCGACGATGACGATGATTTTGAGGCGTCCGCCGGTGGAGAGGCGAAGTTTTTCTTGAACGTCGTGGATTTGTTCGTTGCGGATGCGGCGGGAGACGGAAGCCGGGCGGACGACGAAAACCTGGTGTCGCACGGTTTCCTCGAGGCTTTCGGTTTCCGGGAAGGAGAGGAGGCGAGCGGCGAGGCGAGCGGCGAAGGCCTGCTTGCCGGCGCCGGCGGCGCCGGTGACGAGGTAGGCGTGGGCGAGGCGGCCGCGTTGGCGGGCCTCCTCCATTTTGGCGAGGGCTTGGTCAGGGGAGAAGGCCATGGAAGCGTTGGCGTAGGTGCTGCCGGATCGCGGCTTGCACGGATTCCGGGGGTGACGAGGCGTCGAGGACGTGGAAGCGCCTGGGTTCGGAACGGGCGAGTTCGAGATAGCCGTTGCGCACGAGTTGGAAGAATCCGTCGTCCTCGCGTTCGAGGCGGTCGGGTGTCTCGCCGCGGGCTGCAAGTCGGGTGCGTGATTCGGAGACGTCGAGATCGAGGAGAAAGGTGGTGTCTGGAGTGACGCCGTTGGTGGCGAGGCGGTTGATGGCGGTAATGGTGTCGGCGGGTATGCCGCGGGCGATTCCTTGATAGACGGTGGTGGAATCGACAAAGCGGTCGGCGAGGACGACGGTTCCCGGGGTGGCGAGGGCTGGGGCAATGACCTGGCGGACAAGTTGGGCTCGGCTGGCGGAGAAGAGGAGCAGTTCGCTTTCCGGGCACATTCCCTCGCCGCTGACGGCGTGTTTGAGCAGGTGCCGGATTTCCTCGCCCAAGGGGGTGCCACCCGGTTCCCGGAGCACGACCACGTTGTGGCCCGAGCTTTGGAGTTCCTGGCGGAGGGAGGCGATCTGAGTGCTTTTTCCGCACCCTTCGGAGCCTTCGAAACTGAGAAACAGGCCACGGTTCTTCATGATTGGCAGGCTTCCTCATAGCGCAGGCCGGGCCTGCTGCCAACAGCCAATCACGGAGCCAACCGGGAAAATTCCACCGGCTTCCGGCGCGCGCATTACCAATCGACGTTCTGTCGGCGGGTATCGATATGGACGAAGCTGCCGTAGCGACCGATGCCACCGGTGAAAAGCCCGCGGTTGCGGAGGCGGCGAAGTTCGGCGGCGGCGCGAGACGGGGGGATGCTGAATCGTAGGTCGATGGCGATGTTGCGGGTGTGCATCGAGTTTCGGGCAGCTCCTGGGCAGCGGGCGTTGTAGGCGGGGGAGCGATAGACCGAGAGCACACCTGTGATCTCGCAGCGCATCTCACGGGCGGCGCGGTCGGCGACTTTGAGGACCGGCACGATGTCCCGCCACATTGATTTCGGGGGAACGGTGTTGGAGACGCCACCGCGTTGGCGGTGGTGGGCACTGATGATTTCGTCGACGGAGATCCGGCGCAGGCGGAGGCGTTGAAGAAATCGGTGGTATTCGCCCTCGAAGGGATTGGATGGGGCAAAAGAGGCTCCCTCGGCGAGGCCCGGGAGACCGGCAAGGCATCCCCCGGCGAGTGCGAGTCCTGCTTTGTTCAGGAATCCGCGGCGGCCGAACTGCTGAGTTGCGGGGAGGAGGGAGGAGGAGCCGTCGGCCGACTCCGTGATCAGGGGCGAAAGATTCTGGTGGGTGTCTGTTTCAGCCACGGGAAGAGAGGATTCCGGATTGCTTGATTAAAAAAAAGGGCGGGGTGCCCGGACTGGCAAACCGCCCCATTGGAGTGAGACGCGGGGAATGAACCACAGATGAAATGGTCTTCAAGGAATTTTTTGAAATTTTTTGAAAGGAGGAAATCAGCGTGAAAATTCAGTGTGAAATCAGAGACCCGGACTTGATTTGGAGATTTTCGCATGTAGCATCCGCAGGTTCTGGTCCCGAGGAGGGCCCGAAGGACGCGAATGAAGGCATTGATTGTGCAGTTTTGTATCGGGATGATGATGGGGGCGGCGAATGTGATTCCCGGCGTGTCGGGAGGCACGGTTGCGTTCATCACGGGCATATTCGAGCGCTTGGTGGCGGCGTTGAAGTCAATTGATGCGGAGGCGCTCAGATTGTTTGCGAGGGGGCGCTTCGCCGCGCTGTTGCGGCATGTGGATTTTGCGTTTCTGGCGGCGCTGGGGGGCGGGGTGGTGGTGGCACTGCTGACGTTGGCGCGGGTTTTCGAGTGGGCGTTGGAGCGGCATGAGGTTCCGGTGTTTGCTTTCTTTTTCGGGCTGATCGCGGCTTCTGTTCCGGTGGTGGGGAGGATGGTCAAGCGCTGGGGGGCAGCCCATACGGCAATGTTTCTCGTGGGGACCGGGGCTGCGGCGAGCCTTGCGTTCCTGTCTCCGGCATCGGAGAATGCGGCGTTCCCTTACTTGTTACTCTGCGGGGTGGCTGCTTTTGCTTCGATGATTATTCCCGGGCTTTCGGGTTCGCTTGTGCTGTTGCTGATGGGCAACTACGCGCTGGTTTTGCGTGCCGTGAACGAGCGGGACCTCGGGATCCTGATGCCGGTGGCGGTGGGAGCGGTGGTCGGATTGGTCGCCCTGTCCCGGCTGTTGAACTGGCTGTTCCGGCGCTTCCACGATCTGGCCGTGGCCTTGATCACGGGATTTGTGGCTGGGTCGTTGCTGACGATCTGGCCGTGGAAGGAAGTGGCGCGGAGCGAGTGGATCGAGGTGGGAGAGCGTGTGGAGGAAAAGATTCTGGCTTATCGCTGGCTGGTTCCGGAGATGGATGGTGCATTCTTGGTGGCTTTGCTGGCGATGGGAGCGGGTGTGGTGATCGTGCTGGCCACGGAGTGGGGGTTCGGGCGGGGGCGCGGAAAGAGGTGAATTGCCCGGAGTTGGGCGGGATCAGTCGTCTGAGAGCGCGCGAATTGGTTCCGCGTATCCGGTGAGTTCCATGTAGCCGCGCCCGGTGGTGTTTCCGGATTCGTCGGAGAAGCGGATGGAGCCTTCGTAGTAAGAGATGGGTTGCAGGGCCAGTTCCTGGGCTTCCTGCGTGGCCTCGATGACGATGTGGATTTGCTCGGAGGGGATGTCGAGTCGCCAGCGGATTGGGTAGCGGCCGCCTGTTTCGGGGCTGGTCCAGTGATCGAGCGGGGTGAGGGAGTATTGGGAAGCGACGAGCGGGCGTGTCGTGCCGTCGGTGAGGCGCAGGGTGCCATGGGAGAGGGGCTCGATGTCTCCGTCGTCGAGGCGGATTTGGTAGACCATGAGGTTGCGGCCGTCGTCAAACTGAAGCGCGAACCAGTCCCAGCCTTTTTGATTGGAAGCGAGCTGATTGCTGCCCCACTCGCGATCGAGCCAGGCGGTGCCGCGCACGATGTGAGGGCTGCCGTCGAGGGTGATGGTGCCTTCGGTATCAAGTCGCGGCAGGGTGTAGTAGAACGAGGCATTTCCGTGGCCCGGCCCTTTGCGTGAGAATCCGGCATCGCCGTGGAAAATGGGGCCGAATTGGGCGCGCAGTTCAAGGTCCATGCCGTGGCCGTCAAAATCAGCGCGCACGGCGAAATTGTGTAAGCCAATTCGCTCGACTTCCCAACTCGCCACGCGGGCGAGCAGGGCGGTAGTGTCGGGGTCTTGATCACTTTCCTGGAATGAGGGGAAGTCGAGCCCGCCCAGGGCACCCCGCTCCATTACCTGGTCATAGAGAAAGCGCATCTCGCTGGGAAGGGAGAGCGCCGCATGGCCGAAGCCGAAGGCATCGACGAGCCAACGTGAGTCTTTGGCCTGCTCTCCCGGGCGTCGCACACCCTGGCGGAAAAGAGTGAACTGAAATCCCACATTTTCGCCTACCCTTGGGCCCTCCACAATCTCCAGATTGCCGGTGAAATACCACCACTCGGTGCGGAATCCCGGGTGTGCGTGATGGTCTTCGGGGAAGGAGAACTCGCGCGGCGCGGTGGCGAAAAGCCATTCCGGCTGGGGCGTAGTGGATTCTGGGGTGCTGTGGCAGACAGGCCCTGTAGCGAGGAAAATGACGAAAAGCGCCAAGGTGCGTTGGAAGCGTGTATTCATGGGCAACGAGGATTGCGTTTATTCAAAGCGCAGGCCGCCGGCTGCGGGAGCGCGTCCGGCTTTCCATGCGGGATACGTGCCGGCTGCGGCAGCTGCGGCGGTGATCCAGACGGGGATCCATACCAGGGCGGGCCAGTCTGGGAGCAGGGGGATGGTCCAGCCGAACCAAGCGGGATTGACGACGCCGACGAGAATCCATGCGAGGGCCAGGCCGCAGACAATGCCGACCAGCGACGAGGCCAGACCGATCCATGCCGCTTGCACGAGGTGGCTGGCGATGACTTGGCGCTGGCTCGCGCCAAGTGCGCGCAGCAGGCTGATTTCGCGTTGGCGCTCGGCGACCAAAGCCAGAAGTGCGAGCACGACTCCTGCGATGGCAACGAAAAGGGCGATTACGCGGAGGACGTTTGTGACGGCGAAGGTCTGATCGAAGATTCCAAGGATTGCACTGCGCAGGCTTCCGGGTGTGTGGAAGACAAAGGTGCCCATGTCGGCCCAGTTGTTCCGCCACTGGGCGACCAGTGCGGAGGCATTGGCTTCCGGCGAAAGGTGGAGGGTGGCGGATTGGATCCGCGCGTCGTCCCATAGGCGGGCAAAGGTTTCGCTGTGGATGTAGAGGCGTCCGCGGTCGTCGCTGTAATCGGTGAATGCACCTGCGATGGAGAGCGGAACCATCCCGGTTGGCGTCGGCAGGGAGACTGTACCGTCCAGCGGCCGCCGTGCGCGGAGGGACTCGCCGGCCAACAGCGCCTCTCCTGCGGCAAACTGATCGAGGGCGTTCGGCGCGTGTCCGGGGAGCAAACTGAACATCGCCGCGCGCTCGGCAGGGATGGCAGTGAGCATGACAGGCCCGACATCCTCGATCCAGACCTCCTCCTCGCGATACTCCTGGAGCGACAACACGGCGGAATGGTTTTTCATTTCCGCGAGCACCTCGTCGGGCAGAAATGCGTGTATGCCGAGTGTTTCGTTTGCGGCGGGGGTGATGAAAAGGTCACCGTCCAGCGAGGCGTCTACCCAAGCGGCCACGGCGTGGCGGAACGAAGATACCATGGTCACCACACCCGTGAGCATCGCGACGGCCGTCATCAGCGCGGCCATGGTCACTCCTGTGCGGTGAAACGAGCGAGCGAAGGCCTCGCTGCCGAGTGATACAGGCACACTGCCGTCGCGGTAGAGTGGCGACGCCATGCCAAGCATTCCGCGGGCGGCAATGGGTGTGAGCACGGCGAATGCGCAGAGGCAGGCAAAACATGCGACAAATGACAGCATGGGCATGTGCGCCTGAAGTGCGAGCCAGGCGGCACCACCTGTGATGATGCCGAACGCCGCCAGCCAGAAGAGGGACAGGCCGCCGGGTTTTGGCAGATGTGTGGAGGTTGGCGGGTGGAGGGCAGCCACGGGGTCGAGGCGGGCGGCCTGCCGCGCCGGCCACCAGGCACCGGCCAACACGGCCGCGGTGCCATAGCCGGCGGCGAGGAAGAGCGACCAAGGCTCAATCCCGCCGGGATCGACGCTCAATGTCAGGTAGCGTGACCCCAAGGTGCGCGCCACATCTCCGACCATGGCTCCGGCCAAGCGCGCTCCTAACAAAAGGCCAAGGATGACTCCCGGAATGCCGAGCACCAGCGCCTCGCCGAGGAAAACACGGGCCACCTGTCCCCGTGTGGCTCCGAGTGAGCGGAGGATGCCGATTTCCCGGCGGCGGCGGACGGTCGAAGCGGCGATGGTGTTGTAGATCAGGAAGGCACCGACGAACATCGAGACCATGGAGAGGGCGCCCAGATTAAGCTGATAGCCCCGCGCCATCTGCCGAACGTGTTGGCTCCTCGTCTCGGGGGGCGCGAGTCGGAGACCGTCGGGCAGCGCGGCGGTGTGCCGGGCGATGAATTTTTCCACCCCTCCCTCCTCGTCGAGCATGAATTGAATGGCGCTGAGCCGTCCCTCCATCCCCAGCACTTGCTGAGCCCAGCCGATGTCCATCAGGGCCACCCGGCGGAGACCTGTGCCCCGGGCCGCTCCCTCAAGCGCCTCCTGCGGGAGCACACCGGCGACGACCAGTTCCGCCCGTCCGGAAGCGGCCTCGACGATGAGCGTGTCGCCCGTTTCGAGACCAAACTCCGCAGCAAGGGGTTGCTGGAGCAGGATGCGGTTGGGTGAGCCTAGGAAAAGCTCCCAGTCGATTCGCCCCCAAACCTCTGGCAGTATGGAGGCGGTTTGAAATGGTGCAGTGGTGAAAAGATCCACGCCGATCAGTTGCAGCGTCTCGCCGGGACGGTCGGGCAGGGTGGTGTGGCCTTCGACAACTGCCGTGGCCTCGGCTGCGCCCTGCCAGTGGCGGGCGTCCGACCATATCATCTCGTCGAATCCACCGCTGCCACCGCGCATCTCGACATGGGCCCTGCCGGCGACCATGTCGATCGTGGCCATGAACGCGCCAGTGGCCGAGCGATTGGCCGAGTGCATGGCGAGGAACGCACCCACTCCCACGGCGATGCCGAGCACGTTGCACAAGGCGATCACGGGGTGGCGGAGCACGGAGGAAAGGATCATTGGGGAGTTTGGGGACAGCGGGGAGGTGGCCGGTCCTGCGGACGAGCGAAAAACGAGCG
>SLCJ01000272.1 GCA_007125835.1 Verrucomicrobiales bacterium
GTAGTTCCCCTGCGATCAATTTACCATGCCGTCGATTGGCCGGTCGTGGTGCTGCTCGGTGCACTCATCCCGGTGGCGGGCGCGATGGCCGAGACCGGGGCCGCCGATGTACTTGCCTCGTGGCTGGTCGACGGACTGGCCGGGGGCAGGGCTGTGCCCGGCTTGATTCTCATCCTGGTGGTGACAATGACGTTATCCGACTTCATGAACAACGCCGCCACCGCCGCTGTGATGTGTCCGATCGCCCTGAGCACCGCCAAGGAGCTGGGCGTGAACGCCGATCCGTTTCTCATGGCCGTGGCCGTGGGCGCGTCGTGCGCGTTCCTCACTCCGATCGGACACCAGAACAACACCCTCATCCTGGGGCCCGGGGGGTTCCGCTTCGGCGATTATTGGCGTATGGGCCTGCCGCTGGAGATTATCGTCATCGCGGTTGGTGTGCCGGTCCTTCTTTGGGTTTGGCCTCTGTGAGGGAGGACGGCTTCCCCACAAGTAGGGCCAGGGGAGCGGGTCGACGGGTGTTGGGAATGGAAAACCGACACACAGTGTGGGTCTCTGAGGCAAGGGAGGCCGCCCATCGCTCGACGGCCGATGTTTCCAACTCACCCCCGGTGTGGCCTGGATAACAAACGATTGCGATGATCCCGTCCGGCGCGAGCCACTCGAGCGCGCCACCTAGGGCCGCCAGCGTGGTTTCCGCAGATGTAATGAGCGTTTTGTCCCCGCCGGGAAGGTAACCCAGATTGAACACCACAGCCGCAGGCCGAGCAGGCCACTGATCCCGGAAGTTGCGATCTTGCATCGCCGAATGGCATCGGAGTACAGTCTCGATCCGCGAATCGCAATCCGCGCAGCGTTTGCGCGTAGCGTCGAGAGCGGATGGCTGAATGTCGAACGCAAGCACGTTCCCTCCGGGAGCCGTCAGGCGTGCCAGGTGGAGCGTGTCGTAGCCATTGCCGGCGGTGGCATCAACGACAAAGGCGCCTTTTCGAACCACCGATGCGAGGGCGGCGTGAACGAATGGGATGGCGCCGGGTCGGCCGGATTTGCCACAAAGGCTATTGTAGAAATTGGTGGACATGACGGCAGCGCATGGCGTCAAACTCAGGATCAAGCTCCGCACCAAGAAGCAAGTGCTCGAGGAGAGCGGCCGCAACACGAGGGGCGGTGGAAACCCCTCGAGATCCCAAGCCATTCAGCCAAGCCAGTGAGGGAATGCGGGGGTGGCGCCCCGCCAAGGGGCGGCTCTGCCTGAGAATAGGACGCACGCCAATGCGGATGTGGCTGCATGCCCAGGCCGGACCAAGAATTCGATTGGTCAGCGGCCGCAGCTCGTCCGGAAACTCATTCGGGACACTTTCCGGATCGACAAACTCGTAGGTTGCGCCACAGAGGTGCGGGCCGCCCGACCGCTTGATCAGCCAGTGTCCGTCAAATACATGAATCTCATCTGATAGGATGGGGGAGGGCGGTTCAATCTCAGCGATCCGGCCCGCCGCCGCGCGGAAGGGCAGGCTGCTGAATGAAGGTAGTTCACGGGCACCGAGACCCGCCGCCACAATCAGAGCCTTGGCGCGGTAATCCCGCCAACGGACGCCATCATGGACAGACGCTCCAAACTTGGTGTCACACTCCGAGTAAGTTTCGTTGAAGTAGCAGCCTCGCTCCCGGAAAAACATCCGGGTGGAGTCGATGTAGGTAGCCGTGTCAAGCCATCCGCCACACCGAACGAGAAGGGGTTTGTCGGGCGAGGAGCCCGGGAACCGCTCCGACAGCGTCTTCCCGGCGGGAGCGCCACCCCGCTTCAAAGAATGACCCGATGCCTGCACCTCAGGTGCCGCGTGGCGAAGAATGGGAGTAGGGTGGAAAACCCGCCGCCCGATGTGCAAGGCCACGTTGTCGTAGTGCGCCCTTGCCGTGTGCGCCATTTCCTCCGAACGCCAGACCAACTTCGGCGCACCGCGCCCGCGCACCGGGTTCAGCAAACCTGCTGCCACCCGGGAACAATGGCGACCCGGCTGCGAGTCGCTCTCAACAATCAGGGGCCGCATCCCGCGAAACCATGCCTGCCAAGCCAGCGCACACCCCGCAAGACCCTGGCCGACAATGATCAAATCGACCTGTTTCAAGGCGGCGCGGGCCTGCTTTGTTGCATAACCCGCCTCGGGCAGGAATCCGGAGCGGACAGGCGACTTTGTTTTATTCGATGCCGAGCAGCTCGACTTCGAAAATCAAGGTTTCGTTCGGACCAATCGGGCCGCCAGGTCTGCCGCGCTCACCGTATGCCAGATCGGCAGGAATGAAAAGCCTCCACTTCGACCCCACGGGCATGAGCTGCAATCCCTCAACCCAGCCGGGAATCACCTGGGTGACCCCGAACGTGGCAGGCTCGCCCCGCTCCACAGAACTGTCAAAAACGGTGCCGTCCAGCAATGTGCCGGTGTAATGCACCCTGACTCTGTCGTCCGCTGTCGGACGCTCACCATCTCCCTCGTCAATGATCTCATATTGAAGTCCGCTCTCCGTTGTGGTCACGCCCTCACGCTCGCGATTCTCCGCGAGAAAGGCAGCCCCGGCCGCCACAGCCGCCTCAGACCTCTCCTGCATGCGAGCTTCGGCACGCCCCTGCTCGGTATTGGCGATCACTTCAATCTCTTCGGGAGAAAAGCGTGGCTCCTCACCAGCAAGGCCCTCGCGAATCCCTTGCAACAACGCATCAAGGTCGGCATCGAACTGTTGGCTCTTGAGCTGCTGTCCGATCTGATGACCAACCAGATATCCTACTTTCTGTTCGTGTGTTTCCATATCAGCGACCCCGTCCTCGGCGGCGGTGGGCAAGGTCAGGCCAACGATTATCGAGGCGGCAATGGCCAGCGGGGCGGGGCGGGTAAATACTTTGCAAATCATTGATGCAGCCTAGAGAAGGCAAACGTCGAGTCAACCCTGAATTCAAAAAAGTTGATGCGGAGATCCGGCCCTACACCAGAAGGGTTCAGCGAGCGACTTCAGGCTCCGCCTACCACCCACCAGCCCTGCGCAGAGGCGGGAAGAGCATAGAATGCGGAGAATCAAGCCACTCCGGCGCTGCGGCTACCATTTTTCGCATCCGAGCAACCCAGGAAGGGCAAGCGACTCACCTCCGGACACCGCGCGCTCATTCTCACACTCGGGGACAGCCCGGAAACCCGGCGGCGCCTGTCCAGAGGGGAGTCGCCACTCTCTGTTCCTGATCCCGGCATCGCAGATCCCCGCGCGGGCGATTCGATCTCCAAGGAGCCCGCCGAGTCCACCATGGCCCCGAGTGTTTCATCCTTGTCCAGCATCCGCCGATGGCGATCGACCAGCTCCGGGTCCCCGAGTCGCTTACTCAGGTCAGACCCCCATAAAATCCGAAGGCCCGCCAAAGCCAAATCATCACCTCGGACCGCCGCGCCAAACGAATTCCACTGGCTCAGACCTGCCCGAGCAACCATTCCCGCACGAACCGGATTTAAATCAATATACCCAGCCACAAAGCGCACCAGAGGCCCAAGCCCCTCTCCCTCGCTCTCGTGCTCCAGCAGCACACTTCGGAAACGCCCCTCCCACAGCGTGCCTTCACGGTTCTTCCGGCGGTTATACCACTGACTGAACCGTTGCTTCAGAGTTTTCATGAAATCGCTCAAATTGCCGATGCGCCCGCGGTAGGGGGCGAGAAACCGAGCCCGCGACTGCTCATCCCCGCAGCGCTGCCAAACCCCGCGCAGATAGGCGCACTTGTTCTCGGAATACAAAAGGGCGAGACGGCTGAGAATTTCCTCGTCAGCCATCGCCGCCACATCCACAGGAGGCACCCGCACCAACAGGTGGAAATGATTGTCCATCACACACCACGAAAGCAGCTCAATTCCCGCAAACGCGGCCCCGCCACGCGCCAGATCCATAAACCGCACCTTCTCCCGGTGCTTGATCACAAACCGCTTGTCCACAACCCGCGAGCACAGGTGATACACCCCAACACACCCTGGCGCAGCAAGCAATCGCGGATCTCTCATGCCACCAATCTACCCAGCAAATATCCCCACACAACCCAAATATTACGGACCAGTCAATTTTTGCAACGAAAAAGCGGACCAGGTAATAAATCGGCAGATTTTCCGGGGTTGCGGGGGAGGGGTGGGTGGCGTAAGGTGCCGTATGTCGGCTGACTTTATTCCGGTGTTGATGCATCTCCTGCTGGTGGCGGGGGTGGCGGCGTTTATTCTGGCTGGCAGCGTGTTGTTGGGGCGAAGTGGGCGTAAGAATGAGGTGAAGGACACGGCGTATGAGTGTGGGATGCCGGCGGGTGTGGTGCGAGCGCCGCGGTATAGCGTGAAGTTCTATCTTGTGGCGATGTTGTTCGTGCTGTTCGATATCGAGGTGATTTTTCTCTATCCCTGGGCGGTGCAGTTCCGGGAGATGGTGGCGGAGTCGCTGCTGCCACTGTGGAGTATGGTTTTCTTCGTGCTGATTCTTGGAATTGCTTACCTGTATGTGCTGAAGAAGAAGGCGCTGGATTGGAACGAGGCCTGATTCGGTAATTTGTGGCGGCGGTTTGCTTGAGGCAGGGTAGGTCACATCCTCGGGCGGTTTCTCGGGCGGTTTGTGAGGTCGCTTGCAAGCAAAATTTGTACCAGGAAAATTTTGCCTGCGGAATCTTCAAGTGAAAATATGAACCAGGTATTTAATCCGAGGTATTTAATCCGCTTGTTCATCTTGTGCTGGGCGAGCCGGGTTGTTTTTTTTCAAGGTTTGAGTGGGCGGATGGCGTTTTCTATCCTTGTTCTCAGTGAGTGGCTGAAATGCGCCAGGTCTTGTTTTTTCATCAGCCCGTGATGGAGCATCAGCAGGATTGACGAAGTCATGTTTGAGCGGGAGTGATGGTCAAGGCAGTCGGTGAGGATTTTTCCTTCCTGCTTGATCTTTTCATAGGTGTCCCAGAAGCATTCGGTCGGGGTTTTGTCGGCGTTGGAGAGCATGGCCGCGAGTTCCTGATTTTTGTTGCGTAGGTAGTGCTCGCGCATATCGGTGAGCATATTCCTGTATAACTTCCAATCGGATTCGAGCATATCAAAGGCGGCGCCAGACGCGGTTGTGTTTGGCGAGGAGATCGTCGGCTTCGGGTGGCCCCCACGAGCCGGCGGGGTAGTTGGTGACGGGGGGTGCGTGGGAGGTGTCGTTCCAGGCGGAGTGGATTTTGTCGATGAAGGCCCAGGCGGTTTCGACTTCGTCGCGGCGGGCGAAAAGGGTGGCATCGCCGGCCATGGCGTCGAGGAGGAGTCGTTCGTAGGCCTCGGGGCTGGCTTTGCCGAAGCTTGAGGTGTAGCGGAAGTCCATTTTCACGCTTTCCATGCGGAGGCTTGCGCCTGGGAGCTTGGATGTGATGCGCAGGGCGTGTCCTTCGTCGGGTTGGATTCGGATGACGAGTTCATTTTCGCGACCGTCGGCGTCCTGGCGGTTGAAGAGCACGCCGGGCGGTTTTTTGAAGTGGACGGAGATTTCCGTGGCTTTTTTGGGGAGTCGCTTGCCCATGCGGATGTAGAAGGGCACTCCGGCCCATCGCCAGTTGTCGATGAACAGCTCGAGGGCGACGTATGTTTCGGTGGTAGAGTCTGAGGGGATGCGGTCCTCTTCGAGATATCCGGGAACGTCGGAACCGAGGATGGAGCCGCCAGTATATTGGCTGCGCACGACGTGGCGTGCCACATCTTGTGGCGAGTTGAAGGGGCGAAGCGAGCGCAGGACGTTGACTTTGGCATCGCGGACGCCATCGGCGCTCAGATCGACCGGAGGTTCCATGGCGACGAGGCTGAGGAGTTGGAGGAGGTGGTTTTGGACCATGTCGCGGAGGGCACCTGCGGTGTCGTAGTAGCCGCCGCGACCGCCTTCCATGCCGAGATCTTCGGAGCAGGTGATTTGAACGTGGTCGATGTGTGTATTTTTCCAGAGTGGTTCGAAGATGGCGTTGGCGAAACGCAGGACCATGATGTTTTGCGCGGTTTCCTTGCCGAGGTAGTGGTCGATACGGAAGGTGTCGCGCTCGTGAAATGTCCGTGCGACGGCTTGGTTGAGTGCGCGTGCGCTTGCGAGGTCGGTGCCGAAGGGTTTTTCGACGATCACGCGCGACCAGGATGTGGGGTCGGCTGGTTGGTGTAGTCCGGCATTTCGGAGGTGCCCGAGAATGGGTTCGAAGTATTCGGGTGCGGAGGCGAGGTAGAACAAGCGGTTCGGGCAGCCGCCGCGGATTTGTTCGATTTCGCGGAGGTGTTCTGCTAGGGAGTGGTAGCCTTCTTCGTCGTCGAAGCCGCTGCGATGGTAGTGAATTTGGCGGGAAAAGGGCTCCCAGACATTGTCGCTTGGGTTCTGGCGCGAGACGCGTTGGTTCATCTCGCGGA
>SLCJ01000027.1 GCA_007125835.1 Verrucomicrobiales bacterium
ATCAGGAGGCATCACTCCACAGAGATGGCAGTAGACCGCATCGGCATCCTCATACACGGATCCAACACGTCGACCGTGCAAATCCAAGGGCCGCACTTCGGTGCCAGAGACCACCACGGCCTGGCTGGCAAACGGGTGCTCGTCCCGACAAGGGTCGCCTTGAAGGTGGCACAAGGGCCATGGGGATTGATTCTCGGACGGGCGGCTCTCGCGCGCGCCTCCGAAAATCATGTGGCTGACCACGGAGCCGCCTATCTCAGCCAAGGCTCCGGTCAGGTGGCCAGAACACTCCGCCCCGGACAAAGCGGGAGGGAAAGTCAGGATATGTTTGTCGAATCCCTCGCGATGGACAAGGGTGCGATTTGAAGTAGATGTTTGCGGGTGGGAAGCGGCGGTGGTATGCATGAAATGGCCTCGGTAGGCCGGAGGGGGTGCCGGTCGGATTGTGGTTTATGTTATAGGGAAAGTATGTATTCGGCGAGATCGGATATCTGATCGCTATCGAGTGCGGATGTGCGGCCGTGGCGGTCTTCGGGATTAAATTTCGAGAGCACCTCGATCATTGTTTCCGCGCGGCCGTCGTAGAGATATGGCGAGGTGCGCCAGATTTCGACCAAAGGCGGGGTGACGAATTCCCGGATGCCGAGCTCGTCGGGGCCCGTGCCGACATCGTATTTTCCGCCATTGGTGTGGTATGGGCCGGAATGGCAATAAGCGCAGCCCGCTTGGTTGAACAATTCGCGCCCACGCAGGGCGGCCGGGCTCAGTTCGCCATCGACCAGATACGGGCTGGGCAGCGGTTTAAGTGCGCTCATATAGGCATCCACGGCGGCGGCTGTTTCCTCCGGCACTTCGGCGAACTGAATGAAGCGGAAACCGGCGCGCACGGCAACCTCGGCGGAGGCCCGGATGCCGGTGATCATCACCGGCGGGGTGTCATGGCTGTGCAACATGGTCCGGGTGTTTTTTGGATTGCCGATACCGTCGTTGAGCAGATCCCAGTTCAAGCCGTCGGCGCGGGTGCCGGGGTGGCAGGTTGCGCAGCTCTGCCATTTCTGGAAACAAAGGTCCGCATCGTAAAAGGCGAGTTCACCAAGGCGCACGGGATTGAGTTCAACCTCATTCTCCGGTCCGATGCGGCGAATGTTCCGCGGGCCGTCTGCGCCCAAAGGAACCAGCGCCAGGCTGTCGGAGAAGTATTCGGCAACCACCGCCGTGCCGCCGGAAATCGCCATCCCTCGCGGGCCCTTTCCGGGAAGCGCGACGCGCTCGCGCATGCCAACGAGAAATGAAAGGTCGTTGGGTATGTCTTCCAGCCCGGCCGACGGCCCGGCAACCGCTTCGCCGCGGGCCAGCGCATCAATTTTTCCGTGCAGAGCCTCGCGATCGATCACGCTCAACTCATGGGTCCCGGATAGGGTGACCAGCAGGAACCCCCCGTCTTCCGTGCAGGCCACGGCCCATGGATTGGCTGCTCCGCGGTCCACGTCGTCGAGCAGCACTGTAGTGAGCGCGGCCCGCTCCTCGACGTCAATGATGCTGAGTGCGTTAGTATTCATCCATCCACGTTCAAGTTGTGTGGTGGGCAGATGGAAACGTCCGAGAGTGTGCGAGACATAGGCGAATCTCCCATCCGGTGAAAGGCACAGGTCAAGCACAGCGGTCGAACCGTTAGGCAATACCACCGTAGCTGCCACCTCAAAGGTCGCTGTGTCGATGAAATCCACACCAGCGGCGACATGCGGAGCATTTGAAGCCTGCGAGGGCATGTGGCGCGCGACCAGCAGCGTCCCGCCATCCGGCGTGAGCGCCGCGGCCACCGGCTCGCGGGCCACCTTCACCTCAGACACGATCTTGCCGTTGTTCTGCAAATCGTGAGCTGCCACTTTGTTGTCAAATCGGTGGCATACATAGAGCGTGTTGCCGTCAGCCGAGAGCACCGGAGCAGATGGCGTATGGCCGGCGGCGAAATCCAGGGTGATGGCACCGCGCGCGGTTTCAATCACGCTGATGCGGCCGTCGTGCAGGCCGTGGGCGACATAGAGAAGTTGGCGTTCCTCGTCGAGAACCAGCCCAGAAACGGCAGTGCCGAGCGGCGTGATCCAGCGCGCCGCTCCCGTCTGCGCATCGATTGCCTCGGCCCGGCGTCCGGTGTGTTGGCCGACATAGATCATCGAGCCATCCTTTGAAACAGCTACCGCAATCGGCGAGGCATACGGATAGTCGTCGCCCAGGGGCAGGCCTTCCAAGCTCAGGGCCCGGGGCGGCGCATCCGCAGCCGTCGCCGTGACTCCTGCCACTGCGAGCCACTGCAAAACGCAGAGGATGGCGGTGCTTAGAAGAATGGCCTGCCGAAAAATGGATTGTTTTTTTTGATAGCGATGGTGTTCTCGATTCATAGATTCAGTTTTCCCCGGAGATGGAGGCCTGTCCTCCCGGCGCGATAGGCGCGACAACGCGGAAGCCTACGTTAAAGACCCGCTGGTAGGATGCGTAGGGTCGGCGAAAGGAGGCAGTGGACTGATGGGGGCGGTCGCGCCACGAGCCTCCACGGGCCACACGGTCCACCTCGGAACGGGAAGCCTCGTTGCGTCCGTCGTCGGCGCGATACGGGTATGGCACGTAGGCCGAGAGTGTCCACTCCGCTGCGTTACCATGCATGTCGTGCAGTCCCCAGGGATTGGGTTCATAGGATCCGACCGCTGTTGTGACAATCGCCCCATCGTCGTAACCGTCGCCGCGTGGAATCCAATCGTCGTAGCGATTTGGATTCGCAAGCGGCACCGATCTTGTGTAATTCCCCTGAGCGGTGCATTGCACAAACCCTTGAAGTGCTCGGTCGGCCAGATTCGCAAACGACGAATGGTCGTCGTTCAACCCTCCGTAATGAAAAGGATCCGCCGATCCGGCGCGTGCCGCCCACTCCCATTGCGCCTCTGTGGGAAGCTCGAATGCCAGGCCGGTGCGCTCCTCCAGCCACCGGCAGAACGCACGCGCCTGCTCCCACGAAACGCGCACGACAGGCTGGTCGGGGGCGTCCTGATAAAACCCGCGGCGGCCGAATTGGTAGCCATGGCGTGATTCGTCGCGGCTTTCGTGCAACGGGTCGAACATGCGGAACTGTGCATTGGTGATTTCGAATTTGGCCATCCAGAACGGACCCACCTCGACCTCGGCCTCGGGGCCTTCGTCCGGATGGCCGTCTTGCGAGCCCATCACAAAGCGGCCGCCCGGGACAAGCACCAACTCGATTGCCTGCGCGCCACTTTCCACTGCCGGATGGTTCTCGTCGTGCCCAAGCCATGCCGGCGAAAAAACTGGCCCCTCGCCGAGATCAATGCGACGAACCGTGCCTTCCGGTCCGGCAGCCGCCGCTTGCATCGCTTGCGCATTCCCGGAGTCAAAGGGCCAATTTTTCACCTCCGGAGCGGCGGCAGCCACGGCCTCTCGTGGCTGCGGAGGCTGGTATGTGTCGTCGTAGGGAGGTAGCTCCGGGATCTTCTCATAATCCACAGTCGGGCCAGCAGGCACGTAGGCGGCGCGCAACTCGTGGGCGCGCTCCTGCATGGCCAGCACCTGGCGGCCGCGCGCGTCGTTGACAATTTCCCCCCAGGTTCCGTGGAAAGGTGTGTTGAGATCCACCCAAGTGACCAACCGCTCCCAGGATTCACGGTCGAGTTCCACGCCATGATGCCCTTTGCGCAGCATCTGGCCCAGCTCCGTAGCACTGAAATGATAGTCCATCGGCGACAGCATCCGGATGTCGCTCTCGATTCCGGGGCGGCGGACAAAACGATGCAGCTCCGCATACGACTCCGTGAAGCCCTGGCCGCCCTCGATGTGCCCCGGGCTGGCGGCACCAGACAAGCCGGACCTCCAGTCCTCCACCCGCCGGTCGCCGAGCAGGTAAGGAAGCTCGGAGCCATCGGGGCCTCGCCTGCCATCATGGCATCCGGCACAATACCGGTTGAGCACTGGTTGAATCTCCCGTTCAAAACTAAAGCCGCGCACCGGAGCTTCCCACGTCGCCGAAAGATTCGAGGGCGGGCGCAATGCTGCCAGCGGCCGCGACGTGGGTGGGGCCGAGTTCTGTGGCTCATGGCAACCAACACATGAGGCGCGTTCGCCAGGCTGCACCACCGTCCAACTGCGCATGATTTGCAACGCCTGGCCATTGGCATCAAGCGCCTGAATCGACACCGGTGTGTTCGCGGGAAGGGTGAAAAACGCCGAGCCATCCTCCTCCACCGGAACTGTGCCAAGCGGACGTTTGATATCCCACGGTCCGTCCATCCCGATCGCACCTATCAATCCGCCCACATCGCGATAGCTGAAATAATACTCGAACACACGCAGCGATTTCACCGTGCCACGCGGCACGCCCTCCAGGCCACCGCCCTCATACACATCCACCACCAGCATGGTGCCGTCGTCCCGGGCGGGGTCGATGCGATCTGGAATTACCGGCGGGCGGAGGGATTCGCGCAGTGGCATCGGCCACAGCAAGGCATCGCCCTCCGATTCCTTGATCAGTGTCAGGTTGTCGAAAACATCCACCAGATACACTCCCCAGAGCGCTTCCGGCGATGGCTTCATTGCCACAAGGTGGTATTGCTCGCTCAGCGGAAAGGGCTGCAGAAATTGCGGCCACTCGCCGTCGACCAGGCGGTCGCGCACAATGGGCTCAACCTCTTTTCCAAAGCCCGGAATTTCCTGAACCACTCCCTCGGCATCCCGCCGACCAAGCGAGGGGTCAATCAAAAGCAAACGCCCGCTCCGGTGTGTGCCATGGTGGCCGGTGGCAATCGCCGCCACCATCGTCGCGTGCCCGGGCACCGGACGCGCATAAAACAACGAGGGCGGGAAATAAGATCCACTGCCGTAAAATTCCCTCTGATCCGTCCCGTCAGGATTCATGTGGAAAAGGATCCTCGTGTTCGAATGGGCGATGTCGCTGTATTCCCAACGCTGGTAGAGCACGCGCCCGCCTGCCATCGCCACAGGGCTCCAATTGCTGTCCTGCTCGAAGGTGAGCTGCCGAATCCCGCCAGTCTCCCGGCACATGCGGTAAAGGCACACCATCGGCGCACTACCGAAAACGCACGGCAAGCCCAAAAAACCTGCCGTTGACGTGAAAAGCATGTCGCCATTGGGGAGATAACAGGGGTCGAAATGCGCTACATCGGCCCCGTCGTCCGGAGTGACCTGTCGCAACCCCGTCCCACTCGCGGAAATTTCAAAAATCCTCCAATTGCGTTCTTCGCCCCCCTCCATCGAGAACATCAGGCGACTGCCGTCAAAATCCAATGCCGGATCCGTGAGGGTCCGTCCGTCGCCCGGGGAAAACAGAAGATCGAATCCCGGCTCGCCTCGCAAATCCGAGAGCACCACCAAGCTGTCGTTCCACTGCCCGCGCCGTGGAATCGGTACATTCGAGGCGAAGTTAGGCGCCATCCCCAGGGCACCCGACATGGCCCGCCCTGCGCTGCCCGCATCCGCGAAGCCACGCCGCAACAGCAGGATGCGATCAAAATCCAGAAGAGGATTCGCCAGCAGTGTCTTGCGACGGAACTCCACCACCTCAGCCGCCTCATCGGCAGCCCCGGTCTCACCCGCAGCCACCGCCTCGCGCAGCGCCGGCAGTCGGGCCTCAATCTCGGCAATTTGCTCCAAAGTCGCAGCTGTGTCAGGAAAACGATCCGGCCACCGCTCCGCCATATCGCCCACGGCACGTTGCATCGCAAGCGCATCAACTAGCTCCAACTCCTCCAATACCCCGGCCCGCACGGGTCCTTGCCATACAGGCAGCAGCCACATCATGCCTATGCCCAACACCACTTTTCCCATGGCTGATCGCTTCCAAGACACGCGACCCGAAACCGGACAAGCACTCACCCCCCCATGGAATGCCTTCACCACTCCAAATGCGGGCGCTGCCAACGCGAGGTATGCGATTTTCATTGGTGATAGATAACCCGCTCCCCGAATGCTCCTTTCACAAATCGTTTTCCGGGAATTAAAAAGACCCCTCAGGAAACCAACGCCTGCGAAATGAGAATATCGATTGGAAAACCGACAGTATTTAACCTGATAAAAACACTTGTAAAACATGGTATTTAGGGCGCGGGCAAGTCTTTGTTTGTCCTGAAAAACCAGGGAGAGACTGTTGATATGAACGTTATCCTTTGCATCTTCGACCAATTCGACTAAACCTACGAACCCGACAGCCTCCACCTCATCGGCACCCTCACCGGCCCTGCGCACAGCGTCACCCACACCTGGAGCCCCACCCGCAACGTCCTCTCTCCAAAGAAAATGAAACTTTGGACTCGACACCGGACCTGATTTCAGGATACGCTTACACTGTGAACGAAATTGG
>SLCJ01000107.1 GCA_007125835.1 Verrucomicrobiales bacterium
GATACCACTTCGCGTCGGTCAACGCGGCGGCTGAGGTGTTCCTGCGGGTGGTTTTGGTCTTGGCTTTGGTCTTGGTTTGTGCTTTCATAGCACAGAACAGCATACCATGAACCACCCGCCCCCGTCACACGTCCCGCACGTCAGCGGCGCCGCGAAGCGGCTCCGTTCAACAAATGAGGAAAACTAAAAATTGGCAGGCATATATTAGTATTAGTGCTGCTCCTCACCTCCTTGCGTCTTCGGCTCACCCCTGACTCTTTTCCCTCGTTTTTGTGCTCTTTGCGCTCTCTGCGGTATTCGCCTATTTGCTTTTCCATTCGCACCTGAACTCCAAACCCTAAACTCATCTCTCCCCTCACCCGTGCTTCAGCACTGCCTTGGCGGCGCTGCGTCCGCTGGCGCCGAAAACTCCGCCGCCCGGGTGGGTGCTTGCGCCGGTGAGGAACAGCCCGGGTATGGGGGTGCGGTAGGCGGAGAGTTCGGGCAGGGGGCGGAAGCCGAACATTTGGTCGAGGCTCATTTCCACGTGCATGACATTGCCGCGCCGCAGCGCGAGCAGGCGTTCGATGTCGAGCGGGGTTTGGATGAGGCGTCCGATCATTTTGCCGCGCATATTTGGCGCGTGTTGGCAGATCACTTCCCAGATTTTGTCGGCCTCGCGCTCGGCGATGTCGTCCCAGGAGCCTTGGTTGGCGGCGAGTTCATAGGGATGGTATTGCGCCCATCCGAAGAGGACGTGTTTGCCCTTGGGGGCGAGGGTGGGGTCGATGGACGAAAAGGACATGGCGAGCACGGCGGGCACGCTGGGTGGTTCGCCGCGGAGGTAATCGTGCCATGCGCTTTCGAGGGCTTCTTCGGTGGGGCAGAGAAGCTGCATGCCATGGTGGCATTCGCCGATTCCGGTGGCGGGATTGATTTCCGCTCCGGGATAGGCGGGCAGTTCCTCGACGGCGTGGCGCACGATCATGCCGAAGCCGTTGCCGGTGTGGATGCGTTCGACGCGCGGGCGCAGTCCTTCGGGCAGCAGGGCGGGGTCGAGCAGGTCGAGGAAGGTGGTTTGCACATGGCATCCGGCAACGACCCGGGGCGCGCGAAACTCGCCTTTGGCCGCCGTTTCGACAAGAAAAGGACCGGACTCGCCCTCGCGAGCGATGCGGGTGACTTCGGCGCTGGTTTCCACCACTCCACCGTGGTGCTCGAGGCAGCGGACGAGCGCCATGGCAAGCGAGCCGGATCCACCTTTGGCCCGCCAGGCACCGATGCGGTGGATGAAGGCATTCCATCCGAGGAGGTCGCCGGTGGCGGTTTCCGTTGGGGCGGGTCCGCTCTGTGCCGCCAGCCAGGCCAGCGCGGCGCGGACCTGCGGGTGCTCGAAGGTGTCGCGAATCAGCCGCCCGTAGGGCATCAGAAGCTGGCGTGTGGTGTCGGCCGAACTCCAAAGGCGCCGCGAACTGCGTTGGAACAAATTCCGCTTGAGCATCGTGCCCAGTATTCCGCCAGCCGTGGGTGCCTTCTGAAACACCTCGAACACGCCTTCGTTCAGCTCGCCCCAGTGGGCGGCAAACTTGCGGTAGGCATCGGCATCGTGTTGGCTGAGGCGGGCAATGCTGTCGCAGGTGCGTTCGATGTCGCGGTAGAACAGAATCCCGGGCCCGCCATCGGCGGTGGGGAAAAAGGCCCACGGATCGGCTTCGATGTATTCCAGTCCGAATTTTTCCAATTCCAGCTCCTCGGGAATTGGCGTGGCCTTGATCATGATGTGGAGCGACGAGCCGATGTCGAAGCGGAAACCGGGAATGTGCTCCTCGGTGCACACCGCGCCTCCGGGCACGGGGCGCCGTTCGAGCACCCGCACTTTTTTGCCTTTGCGGGCGAGGTAACAGGCGCAGACCAGGGCGTTGTGGCCGCCTCCTACAATCAGGACATCGTCATTCATGGGGTCACGCTACGATGGAGAGGGCGGGCGCGCCGCTGGGAATGCGCCGCTAATGCAACAAATCGAGTTCGCCCTGCGCCGGTCGCGGCGCGGGAGCACCCACCTTGAGGTAGGCGGAAGGCATGGCGACGCGCCCCCTGGGCGTGCGTTTGACGAATCCCTGCATAATGAGAAAAGGCTCGTGGACCTCTTCCAGCGAAGTCGGATCCTCGCCCACCGCCACGGCCAGCGAATTGAGCCCCACCGGCCCGCCGGAGAATTTATACACAAGCGCTTCGAGCAGGCGGCGGTCCATGTCGTCGATGCCGTCGCGGTCGATCTCGATCATTGCCAGCGCCTCGTCGGCCACCGTCGCATCGATGTGTCCCTGAGCCCGCACTTCGGCAAAATCACGCACCCAGCGCAGCAAGGCGTTGGCCACGCGCGGCGTACCGCGCGCCCGCGAGGCGATTTCGCGCGCCCCGGCTTCGTCCGCAGGCACGCCCAGCAGTCCGGCCGAGCGAAGCACGATCGTGGTCAGGTCCTCCACGCCATAGTAGTCCAAACGATTCACCATGCCAAAACGGGCGCGCAGGGGGGCGGTGAGGCTGCCGGCGCGTGTGGTGGCTCCGACCAGCGTGTAACGGGGCAGGTGGATGGGAATCGAGCGGGCGTTGGGCCCTTGGTCGATGATGATGTCGAGGCGGAAATCCTCCATCGCCGGGTAGAGGTATTCCTCAATGGCAGGGTGGAGGCGGTGGATTTCGTCGATAAACAAGATGTCGCCCTTTTCGAGATTGGTGAGGATGCCCGCCAAGTCGCCGGCCTTCTCGATCTGCGGGCCCGAGGTGGTGTGCAATTTCGCGCCCACCGCCTGCGCCATGATATTGGCCAAAGTCGTCTTGCCCAGCCCGGGCGGCCCGGATAACAAAATATGTTGAAGCACCTCGCCGCGCCTCTTCGCCGCCTCGACCATCAGTAACAGGCGCTCCGTGACTTTCTCTTGGCCGACGAATTCGCTGAACACGGGCGGGCGCAGCGAAAGCTCGAAGTCTGCGGGTGGGTGCTCCAGATCGGGCGCTGGGAGAGGGTCGGTCACGGCGCAAGCATAGAGCGTTTCGGCTCAGGGGAAAGTGCGGATTTTGCGGCAGCGGGGTGATGCAGCGGCATACTCTGTGCGGCGGGTCATATGCGCGCCGCCGCTTCGAGCACCTCCAGGGTTTGCCTGACGTTGGCCTCGATGGTCAGGTGCGAGACCTTTTCCGTACAGGCCTCGCGCGCGGGCGGCGCGAAATCCGGCGAGGTCCAACGATCCAGAGCCGAGGTGAGGGCAGCCACATCACCCGCCGCCACCGCCTCGCCGTGGACACCGTCGCATCCGATTTCGGCGAAGCCATTTGCGGTGGTGGTGACGACAGGCAGTCCATGCCGCATCGCCTCCAGACAGGCATTGGAAAAAGGATCATACAGCGTGGGCAGCACGAACAGATCCGCCGCCGCATAGAGGGGGGGCATGTGTGCCACGGTGCCGAGAAAATGCCGTCGGTCACCTGCGTAGCCGCGGCGCATGCGCCCGCGCCCGGCGACAATCAGGTGGATGTTACGTCGGTTGAGGCGATCCAACGCCCGCACCAGGAAGTCCAACCCCTTGCGCTCCCAGCCACTGCCGGTGAAAAGGATGACCAAGGCATCCTCAGGAATTTCCATCGCCTTGCGCAGAGACCCGCGCGCCTGCTCTCTGTCCGCCACGGTTTCCCCGCCGCGACCGGGGTCATAGCCGTTGTAAACGAGATGGATTCGTTCGTCCGCCACCCCATATTCGGCGGTAATCTCGGCGGCCACCATGCGGGAGTTGACGATGATGCGCCGGGCCCCGCCGTCGCCGAAAAGGCGTTTTTCGAGGGCCAGCAGTTGCTTATGCTTGGGCCGCAGCCCGCGAAACCACGTCCGCCACGCGCCACTGCCCCCGGCTTGCCGACGCTTCATCCACGCGCGATGCACCCCATCGCCGGCGCGGTAAGCATGACAGAAAAAAATCCGCTCGAGACTGAAAACCGAGTCCCAGGCGGCGCGATCCATCCGCCGTGCCACCTGTTCGGCGAAGTCCCACGGTCCACGGGCGTCAATCACCTCCGACTCGCCATCCCAGCGGTCCTCCGGCCAGCTCACGTCGCCGACTAGCACCGGGTCATGACCGACCCGCCGCAGTCCGGCAGCCACACGGGAAAGATATCGCTCTGCCCCGCCGCCAGCGGAAAACCCACGACGCACAAGCGCGATTTTCACCGTGCCGCGGCTTAAAGCCCTGGTTGCCCCCCGTCGATCCCCCCGTCGATCCCCTCGGGGATTTCCTCGGGGATCCCCTCCAAGCCACCCTCAAGGTCGCGCAGAAAATCATCGGCGGCGTTTACAGCAGCCTCGTCAAGTTCGCCCTCGAGGCGCTCAGCTTCGGCCTGCGCGCCTTCGTGCCCGCGTTCGGCGGCCCAGCGGAAAAATGCGAGGGCCTGAGAGGAATTGCGCTCGATGGCGACGCCGCGCTCTGCCATGCGGGCGAGCAGGAATCCGGCACGTGGGTTGCCGCGTTGCAGCGCCTGGCTGCACAGGTTGCCGAGGAGTTCGGCATTGAAAGGGATGCCGCGGCCGTCCAGCATCATTTCGGCGAGATTGACCATGGCATTGGATTCGCCTGCTTCGGCGGCGCGCAGGAACCACGCCGCCGCCGCCACCGGGTCTGCCTCGACGCCCTCGCCGCTCAGGTAAAATGCGCCTACCTGGGTCGCGCCCATTGGGTTGCCCAGCAATCCCGCACGGATGAAATTCCGGAACGCGGAGGCCGTGTCGGTGGCCACGCCCATACCCGTCCGGTAGGCGATGCCCAGATTGTAGAAGCCGCCGCCTTCGCCGTTTTCCGCCGCGCGGCGGTAGAGGCGGATCGCCTCGTCCACATCGGCCTCCCCCCCCAGCCCGCGTTCGTAAAAATATCCCAGCTTGAGCAACGAGGGCCCATGCTCCATGGCAGCTGCCTTGGCATACAGCTCGCGCGCTCGCTCGAGGTCGGGTTCGGCACCGCCCAATCCTTCCTCGCGCACTTGGGCGAGCAGGAAGATGGCCGCCGGAGAATCGCTCTCCGCCGCCCTTTCAAACCAGCGCCCGGCCTCCTCGGGCAAACGCTCGATCTCCGCGCCCTGCATGAGGATCAGGCGTCCCAGAAGGATCGCCGCCTCGGCATCGCCCGCCTCGGCCGCCTTTTCCAGAAAATCCGCGGATCGCCTCAAGTCGGCGCGTTCGGGAAAACCGAATGCGCCCTGATGCAGGTAGCCAAGGTAGCGGAAGGCCTCGCTCTCGCCGGCTTCCGCTGCCTTCATCCATGTGGCCTCCACCTCGGCAAAATCCGGTGTGCCCATGGTGCGCGAAAGTTTGGCGATTCCGAGGAAAAGACCGGCGCGTGCCGGATCTTCGTCCGCCGCCTGACGCAGCAGGCGACCCGCTTCGCCACTGGCCGGGTCCGAACGCATCAGCAGCACCGCCAGGTTCGCCATCGAAGGGATGTGCCCCGCCTCGGCTCCGGCCCGATACGAGGCCTCTGCCTCGCCGGCCACGCCCATGTCCATGCCCAACCCGGCCTCGTAGGCGAAGCCGCGCAAAAAGTGACCTACTGCCGATCCATTGGCGGCAAGTTCCTCCGCCAGAGCGAGGGCCTCTTCCCCTTGGCCATCATCGATTAATGCACCGAACCGCGCAGCATCATCGCCTTCGAGGCGGTCCGGCGTAAACGCAAAAATGTCGCCGAGGCGGATGTTGATGTCCGAGGCGGGAACGGACATGGCGGGTGCGAGAAGGAGGGCTCCGGCTAGAAAAACCGACAACAGGGAAAAGGAACGGTTCATTCGGGGTGGCTTGAGATTGGAGGTGGTATACGTTGTTTTCCTGGCAGGCGATCCATGCGAAGCACGAATCAAGCAGGTGAAATTCGCAGTGGGTTACGCTACGTTCAAAGGGTTGCAACCTCTCACCGATTATGTCAAAGCCATTTTTCACCATTTTGAGCCTTGGCGCCGCCTTTGCCCTGGCTCTCCCCGCCCCGCATGCCACCGCCCAGGCCGGCTCCCATACGGCCGCCCAAGGCGTTTTGCAACGCTTCGGTCCGGACATGCTCGATCATGTCGTCCGTGCGGACGCCAGCGGCGGTGCCCCGCAGCCCGATGTCTGGGAATTCCGCACGCTCGATCCGCTCTCTCCCACAGGCCTGCGTCGGTTCACCCACGGACGCCGAGGGGCGACCGACCACGGAGCGCCGATCGACGGCTACCCCGACTCCCTACCCGGCGGATTTTTCTCCTGGGCAAGCGTCAGGGTGGATAGCCATGCCGCTTTCCAAATCGCCGAGGCGCAGGCGACCCACGCCCGCATTTCATTCAACTCCCTCGATTATTCGCTTCGCGCCCGGGAAGGCACGCGAATCCCCGTCTGGCACATCTCTCTGCGCGATTCCAACAACCGCATCGTCGGACAGGTGGAAATCTCCGCCACCGAGGGCGAGGTGCTGCGCCGCGTCTGGGTGCGGCAGGCCACTCCCGTGGGCCGCCGCGCCCCGGGCATCGCGCGCATTGAAGATTCGCTCTCGCCGATCCCATCGATGGCGCCACCGGTACCACCGCCGCCCATGAGGGAAGCGGACACGACAGATGAGGAACCCGAAGCCGAGGGCAACGGCGCGGAGGAGCGTGAAAGGGAGAGAAACAGCACGGAGCGTGGTGATAACGGCTCGGCCATACCCCTGGCTCCACGTGAATTCGCCGACGACGAACCGGTCGCCGAAGAAGAAGACGGCGTCGCCCCTCCACCGATGCCCGACCCCACGCCCCCGGCACCGATCCCCTGATCCGGCAGATCCGGCAGACCCGCCCAGCACCCCAAGAAAATCCCTTTATCTTCCCTACAAACTCCCTCCCTCATGCCTGATTCCCCCTCCCTGAACGACTTCCTCCTCGAGGCCCTGCGCAACGGTTTCCGCTCGATTGGCCAGGTGGCCGTGCTGCCATCCGTTGCCGCCGCCGACATCGGAGCCGACACCCGCTTTTCCCTCTGCCACGAGTCGGACCGGGAAACCGCGAGCCAAGGCGACACCTCGCTCGAACCTTTCGACACGCCTGAGTCCGCCCGCCGCATTGCCTTGGAAAACGACGCGGGCGAATACCGCCCGCTCCATTCCTCGCCCGACCTCAGGCGCGGCTGGATTCTTCATCTCGAGGGTGTGCAAAACCTGCGCCTCGCCCTCGACTTCCTCTACCCGGCCGCCATCGGCATGTGGCTGGCCCACCGCAACGGTTCCCTTGAGGCTCATTCATTCCGCGACAAACTGGCACGCCAGACAGGCATGTATCGATCGGCCAACCGGATCAGCAACACCAGGGCTCAGCAACTTCTGCGCAAGCTTTGCGACCCGTCGAGCGGCTGCCTGAAGAAAATTCTTTGGAAAATCGATCCCACCACGCCGGTTGCCAGTTTGCCGCCGGAGAAATTCGACACCGCCACGAAAAATGGCGATTACACCCGCTGCCCGCTGCTCTGCCAGGAAGCCTGCAACATCGCCGTCGCCGAGGCGCGCAAGGAGGCACGCAAAGAAGTGATCGTCGTCCCCGGTTAATCCACGGCCACTTCCCCTTGCCTTTCGCCCCGGTTCCCGCATCTTTCCCCATGCCCGGTGCTTTTCCTCAATGCCCCCTGCCCCACCTTTCGCGGGCAGTCGCCCCGGCCCCGCCTCCACAGACCGCGCTCCTGCGCGGCCGCGCCGCCTGCCTTGCCGCTGCTGCCGTGGCGGCAGCTTTGCTGGCCGCCTGCGAGACCGAACGCACCGTCGTTTCCGAAGGCCGCCGACTCGACCCAACGCACTCTAGCTTCGGAGGAAGTTACAACATGGTGCCCGGGGGCGCGGGGGGCGAGCAGGCCCAAGGCGGCCGCCGCAGCATGCTGGAAGGCCGCGAATTCCGCTCCGCCGCACCACGCAATTTCCGCTCGCCATCACGCGAGTTTTCCGGGCCAACCGAATACCGCACACAGCAGTCCAATCTCCCGCAACCCTCCCGCGAAGCCACCCGCACCTTCGCCACCCGCCCGGCGGGCGAGCAGGGCGGGGCATTCCGCCAGCCCTCCGACGCATTCCCCACCCAAGCCTCTCGCGAACAGGGCACCGGCTACGACACCGGACGTTTTCCCACCACGGCTTCCCGCGAGGCCAGCACATCCTACCAGGATGGCGGGCAAAGTGAAACCACCGCCGCCACTCCCTACCGAGTGGACGACACCGACAACGTCCAGACCCTCGAATCCTACAACCGGCAGCGCTCCGTGCCAGAGGTGCGCAGGCTCCTTGGCAAGGATTGAGAGGCCGCCAACCAAGAAGCGGTGAACCTTCTTCGCCGATGAGAGTGAGCAGGGGAAAGAGAACGCCGTCCCGTCCCGCCCATTCACTTCCTTATATGACCCACCGACCCACCGATCCACCGATCCACCGACCCACCGCGCGCCACCGCCCATGAGCCACGACAAATAGCCCACGCCCCCTGCCCGCTGCTCACAGTTCGGGCGGGTCTTCCGCGAAATCGGGGTATCGCTCGCGCAGTTCCTGGCGGAAACGGCGTGCCTCCTCGCGGTTTCCTGCCGCCTCCAGGGCATCGACCAGTTTGCGCAGCGCGCGGGGGGTCAGCTCGGGATCGACGATCGTTTGCGATACCACGGCGAAAATTGCCGCCGCCTCCTCGGGTTCGCCTCGTGCCATCGCCACTTCGCCACGCAGCAGGGCGAGCCGTGCATTCAGCCTCCCCTGCCGCAGCAGGCCCTGCCCTTCCTCGGCCGCCTTGTCCGCCTCGTCGTAACGCCCGAGGCGGTACAGCGCAAACGCCTTGTCGTAGAGGGTGTCGGCCCGATCGCCGACTGACTCCGCCACGTCGAGATAGAACCCGGCGGCCGTCACCGCCTCCTCGAATTTCTCCTCTTCGACGAGCGCCTTGGCCAGATATTTCCAGATCACCGGCTCGGTGACGCGGGGCTCCTCCGGGTTGGATGCCATCGCGAGGTAGCGTGCCGCGCCCTCGGAGTCGCCCTCCTCGTAGAGTTTCACGCCCAGCCAGGCGATCACCTGCGCCGGCAACTCCGCCGCTTGAAAATCCACGAGGAACCTCTCCAGCTCCTCGCGCATCAATTCGTAATCCGTCATCGCATAAGCGGAGAGCACCAGCCTCGACCCGGCCGGGCGAGCGTAGCGCTCGGCGTCCATTTCGCGGGCCGCGCGCAGGGCGGGAACCGCTTCTTCATAACGGCGCAGCTGATACGACCCCCTGCCAATCCAATAATGAGCTTCGGCGGCGATCGCCGTCTCCGGGAAACGCTCCAGAAGCGAGCGAAACAATGTCACCATACCTTCGATGTCATTGCCGGCCTGGCGGATCATCGCCGCCTGCTGGTAGGAAAATTCCACGGCCTCGGAATCGGGATGATCTTCGATCACCGCCATGAAATCATCCAATGCAGCGCCCGAGTTGCCAGCCGCGCGCCTCAATTCGCCGCGCTTGGCCAGCGCCAGCCCCACTCGCTCATCCTCCTGATCCGCAACCGCGATAAAACGCCCGAGCGTCTCGATGGCGGCAGCGCCCTGCCCGGAATCCGCCTCTGCCCAGGCCTTCTTGTAGAGCAGGGAGGGCACCAATTCGGGCGGGATGCGGTCGATCCGGACTTCGCCGTAGGCTTCCGCCGCAGCTGCCATTTCCCGCCGCTCGAACAATGTCTCCGCCTTCAGGAAAATGGCGCGGTCGATGAAAGAATGGTCGGAGCCACGCTCCCGTTCGCTGGTAATGTAATGATTGGCAAAGGCAATGAAATCGGCGTCTTCCTGCCGGTAAAGGCTCTCCAGCCTGCGATAGCCCGCCTCCTGCCCCTCGGGCTGGCCTTCGTAGAAATTTTCAAGAATGCCGTATACCTTCACCGCATCGGCATGCCTGCCAAGCCGTTGCATGGCGTTGCCCGTCATCAGGAACATCTGCGCCCGCATCTCGTCAGAAAGTTGGTACACACCGGCGTGATAGGCATCGACCACCCCCTCGTAGTCCTTCTCTCGATACAGGGCGCGGATCAAGCCGAACTGGGCCACCGCCTTCCACGCCTCGGCCCCATCGAAAGCCATCACCTCGCGGAACTTTTCGGCCGCGCTCTCTGTGCGCCCCGCCTCGGTATCGAGGAGGGCGGTGCGCACCAGCGCCTCCGCCCGCACCGAAATGTCCTCGCTCTCCTCCGCCAGCGCCCGGAAATTTTCGAGAGCCTCATCCTCGCGCCCCAGATTTGCCGAGATCCTGGCCATTGCAAGCAAGGCGGCCTCCCGGTGCGGGTTGTCGGCCTCAGCCTGCGCCACCTCTTGGAAAACCGGCATGGCATCACGCTCCTCACCCAACTGCTGCAAACTGAGCGCCAGCCTGAACGCAGCCTCAAGATTGAGCGCCTTTTCATCCTCGCCGTCCAGAAGGCGGCGGGCGGTGCGGAAATAGGGCACCGCCATGCGAAAATCGCGGCGGTTGTAGGCAAGCGCGGCCGCCCGGAATGCCGCCGCCCCCACCATTTCGCCTTCGCGGAAACGGTCGACAATCAGCGCGAAACGCTGCTCGGCCTCGTCCGCCCTGTCGAGCCGCCGCAGCGACTCGGCCGCCCGGAACATCGCGTAACGCACGCGCGGGTGATTGGGAAATTCCTCCGTGAACTCATTGTAGCGAAACAGCGCGAACTCCAAATCCCCGCGCTCAAAAAGCATGTCTGCCAATTCCAAGAGGTCGTTCCCCGGGTCCGGGCGCAGCAGGTCTCCCGCCGGGGGCGCGGGGTCATCCTCCACCACAGGATCCACCTCGTCCAAATCCACCTGGCGCGCGGGACGCACCGGCGGATCGTCGACCGGCCGCGCCGGGCGCACGGGCACATCATCATCGACCTCGACCGGTCGCGCCGGGCGCACCTCCTGGCCCACTGCCAGCCCGCCCCACACCAGGGCGACCAAGGCGGAAAAAACCAGATACTTGGAAAAACTCAATCGCATAAAAAAGATGGGGATTACTGCGGGCTCTCGCTCTCCGGGCGATCGGTTGCGAACGCCACGTTCCAGATGCCGGCCCGTCGGCACAGGTCCAGCACGCGCACGATATTCTCATACCGGGTATCGCGGTCGCCACGCAGGATCACCGCCACATCCTGATAGACCGCCGCGATGCTCGACAGCCGCTCATGCATTTCGGGTTCGGAAATCGTGCGCCCCTCGAGCACCATGGCACCATCCTCGAGCACGTTGATGATCACTTCGCCGATGTTGCGCCTGGGGTCCACGCCCTCCTCCGCCACCGGCACACGCACATCCAACTCCGTTTCGAAGCGCGCGTAGGCCCAGGTCACAAGAAAGAAAATCAGCAGCAAAAAGACAATGTCGATCATCGGTGCCATTTGCAGGCCCGGGCGCTCCATTTCGACTGACTGGCGGAATAGCATGGTTGGATAAAGTCGCTATCTCAGAGGCCGTTGGGGTCATCAGGATCGAAGGGCAGGGCGCGGTCCTGCGTCGCTCCGCGCCGCCGCTCCGCAATTTTATATTGCGCCGCCACCAGAGCCATCAAGTGCGTCGTCGCGCTTTCCATCTCCGAAATCATCTTCTGCACCCTGCCTCGGAACAAAGCATAAAACGCCAGCGCCGGGATGCCGATCGACAGGCCGGTGGCCGTGGTCACCAGAGCCTCGGCCACCCCCCCGGCCAATCCCATCTGCTGCACGCCGACAAACGCCCCCGTACCGAGCGTCTGGAACGACTTGATCATCCCCAGCACCGTGCCAAGCAAACCAACCATCGGCGCGATCGCCCCCACATCGCCAAGATAAGAAATGCGCTGCGACAACAGACCCGCCTGGCGCACGCCCTCCGCCTGTGCCACCTGGCGCACCTCCTCGAATGTCGCACCAGGATTGCGCGTCGCAAAGTCCATCGACCGCTGCATGATGCGCGCCACACTCTGATTCGTCCTTCCTGAGGAAGCGATCAAACCCAGGTAGTCCTGCTTGCGAATCTGCGTCTCCGCCAGGTCCATGAATGACTCGGAAACCACCGCTCCGGGACGGATCGTAAAAAGGTAAAATAGCACCAGAAGCCCGCCGATGAAGGAAAGCAGACCCAGGGGCCACATCATGATGCCACCCTTCTCCAAAATCTCCAGCAGGGTAACCACCGGCGCATCGTCGCCCGCCCTTGCCTGCTCCACCGCGCGGTTCACGGCCTCGGTGGTGGTTTCCTCAAGCACGCTGTCTTCCTGAGCCGCCAGTGGAGCCACGGCCCCCGGCATCAACAGCATGGCCGCGAAAATCAGACATATGAATCTGGCATGGACACTCATCGGCGGCAAGTTTACGCCATTCCATCCCTCTCTGCAATCGCCATCCCGCTCCCGACTCTCCCCCCGGGAGGAAAAGCGGCCGGCCGGATGAACCGACCGACCGCCCCATATCCCGAGCCACCCCACACGGAGGGCCGGAAAGTCGCCGCAAAGTTTCCTTATCCCACGTCGGAGGAATCCGTCCCGAACTGGTAGGCCGGCGCACCGTGCTCCTCCACGTCCAGCCCGCGCTCTTCGACCTCCTCGTCCACCCGCACGCCGATCGCCAGTTTGATCAGCCTGAACACCGCGAACGAGAACAGGAAGGCGAATCCACAGACCACGATCACGCCGAGAAGTTGGCTGACGAACGACGCCTCATCGGGGGCGAAAAATGCCACCGCCAGCGTGCCCCAGATGCCGCACACGCCGTGCACCGAGATCGCGCCCACGGGGTCGTCGATGCGGATGCGGTCGAAGAAAAGGATGGCCGCCACCACAATCACACCGCCGATGGCCCCCATGGCCACGGCCGACCACGGGCCCACCACATCGGCCCCCGCGGTGATGGAAACCAACCCGCCGAGCACGCCATTGAGCGCCATCGACAGGTCCGGCTTGCGCACGAACAAGGCCGAGGCCAGCATCGAAGCCAGCGCACCGGCCGAGGCCGCCAACGCCGTGGTCGTGAACACCAGGCCCAAAGCCTTCGGCTCCGCCGACAGCACCGACCCGCCATTGAACCCAAACCAGCCGAAGAATAGCAGAAACACGCCGATCGCCGCCAGCGGCATGCTGTGGCCGAAGATCGGGCGAATCCCCGTCTTCGTATACTTGCCACGGCGCGGCCCCAGGATGATCACGCAAGCCAGCGCCGCGAAGCCGCCAAAGGCATGCACCACCGTCGATCCCGCGAAATCATAGAACGGTGTGGACAGCTCGCTCAGCCAGCCCTCGCCCCAGTGCCACGATCCGGCGATCGGATACCCAATTGCCACCAGCACCAGCGCGAACAACATGAACGACGGCAGCTTGATCCGCTCCGCCACAGAGCCCGACACAATGGTCGCCGCCGTGGCCGCGAACATCGCCTGGAAAATGAAATCCCCATAGCCCGTCATGGCCAGTTCCACACCACCATAGCCCAGGGTAAAATCCTCGTTCAGATCGCCAATCGGCCCGCCAATCCCCAGCCAGCCATTGATAATCCAATCGCCGGGATAATGCGTGTTAAACCCGATCACCGCGTATGTAAGAATGCCGGTGGAGATGATGAAGACGTTCTTAAAAAGGATGTTTACCGTGTTCTTCGAGCGCGTCAGCCCCGCCTCAAGCGAGGCGAATCCCAGGTGCATCAGCAGCACCAAAGCCGCCGCAATGCATGTCCAGAGCATGCTCGTGACAAAGAAATCAAACGCCCCGGCATGAAAGCCGTGTTCCGCCACCATTTCCAGATACTCCTCCTTGAAGCCAACCTGCTCCGCAATTTCCTCCACATCCAGCCCATCGGCTTCGAAGGCCGCGAATTCCTCCGCAGTAATCAGCCCGGTGGCCAGAAGGGATTCCCTTGTCGGCTCAGGCTCGTCGGCGCGCAGGGAGGGAACCGCAAACAGGCTCGACACAAACAGCAATACAAGCGGCAGAAAACGGAGCCGCGCAGGCATGGTCTTGGAGGTGATCATAATGAGGATGGAGGTTGGGTTTTTCCCCCCGCCCACAGCCACAAGGACCTTCGCGGGGGTTCAACCTCCGGGAAGCAATCACCGTGCCAAAACCGGGACGACCCGAAAATCACCCTCTACCCCACCCCCCACGTCGCAATGCGGACCTCAGCCCGCTTGGTTGGTATTCCACGCGCATGCACCCAAATAATGATGATTCGCGCTCTCGGATCACGATGCCTGAAAGCAGCGCGAAATAGCAATCTGACCATCCCGAAGCCGCTTCCCGCTATCATGCACTCCGAAAGGGTGCCAGATCGTAACGCGGGGTCTAGTGTAGCGATACCCCGGGAAGGAAGCCCCTAACAACCCTTACCCGGAAAGGGTGCCCGATAGCGCGTCGCCGCCTACTCCAACGCCGGATACCCACTGCCAGCCGCCAGGCCGATACCACACCACACAGGAACAAGTCCGGCAGTCGCGCCCCGCCACAAAGGATGCCGCGCCACTCACTGCTCACTGCTCACTGCTCACTGCTCACTGCTCACCGAAACACCGCCCCACCGCCCCTCACTCCGGCACCACGCGTGCGCCGTTTTCCTTGGCGCTGCGGTAGATGGCCTGGATGACGGAGACGGCGCGGCGCGCCTCGGCACCGGAAACCGAGGGTTCCACGCCTTGGCGGATGCTTTCGATCACGTCGCGGAAATTGCGGATGTGGCCATCGTAGTTGATTGCGCTGGGGTCGTTCGCACCGAGGCCGCGCGCATCGCTGCCGAGCATCAGCTTCGCCTTCACCCCCTCATCCTGGGGGTCTTCATTCTTGAAGTCCCAAACCCGGAATGCCTCGTCGGCCAGAAAAGCCGAGCCCTCGGTTCCGCAAATTTGCACTTCCGCCGGGTGACCGGTCGAGGACCAGCATGCGGTGGAGCCGTGGATCACGCCCAGCGCCCCATTGCGGAAGGCGACCAGCGCGGTCGCCGTGTCCTCTACCTCGATGCGCTCGTGTGCAAGGCAAGCAGTATGGGCCTGCACCCACTCCACATCGCCACACACATGAAGCAACTGGTCGATGGTGTGGATGGATTGGTTCATCAAGGCTCCTCCGCCATCCAATTCCCAGGTGCCGCGCCAGGCTCCGGAATCATAGTAAGCTTGGTCGCGCCACCATTTCACCGAGGCTTCGACCAGGGTGATCATGCCGAAGCGCCCGGCGTCTGCAGCCTTTTTCAAAGCCTGCACGGCAGGATGGAAGCGGCGGTTGAAAATTCCGGAGACCGTGACCCCTTTCGCTTCCGCTGCCGCGAGCATCCTGTCGATTTTCTCCGTGGTCACCTCGAGCGGCTTCTCGCAAATCACGTGTTTGCCTGCATCGATGGCAGACAAGGCCGGATCCATGTGCGCGCCCGAGGGCGTGCACACATTCACGATATTCAATTCAGGGTCCCCCAAAAACTCCTCCAGGCTCGAGCAAGCGCGTGCACCAAACTCAGCCGCCAGCTTCTCCGCGCGCTCGGGCACCGCGTCATACACCGAGTGCAACCGTGCCTCCTCCATTGCCGAGAGTGCCTGCGCGTGAAAGCGGGCAATCATACCCGCACCAACGATTCCAAAGTTTACCGGTGTGTTCATCATTGTCTGCCGACTAAAAACGGATTTCCAGAGATTTCAAGGGAAAGCGTCGTCGGGGGTCCGTGACCTGGAAGAATCAGCGTTTCGCCGGGAAGCGGCAGGACTCTCTCTGCCAACGCAGCCAAGGCGGCGGCGTAGCTGAAACGCGGGCCACCGATCGACCCCGCAAACAAGGCATCGCCCGAAACACATACCGGCGGCGAAACACCGGCCAGGAAAAACGACGTGGACCCCACCGTGTGCCCAGGCGTCGCCAGACACCGGACGGTGGTCGATCCGACCGCCACATCCACGTCATCCCCCTCCGGCAGCGCGCTCGCACCGACCACAGCGTCCTTCGCCGGCGCAAACACGGGCACCTCGGGAAAGGCCTCGCGAAGATCCGCAAGGCCGAGAATGTGATCGGCGTGGTTGTGCGTGAAAAAGACGGCCGCGAGACCCGCGCCGCCGGCGACCATCGACCGCACCTTGTCGACGAGCGCGGCCCCATCCACGCCGGTGTCGAACACCAACACCCCGCCGCCCCCCGGCGGAGCCACCACCCAGGCATTCACCTCCATGCCGCCGTGCCGCGAAACCACACAACCCACCCACGGCGGCAAATCCACTTCGGGACAATGACGTCCCCGGGCAATACCAACCAGCGCCCCGGCATCCAAGCCCAGTGCCTCCGCCGCCGCACGCAGAAATCCGTCCGCCACCCTCCCGGGCTCGTCCGCCTCCAATGCCTCCAGGGCCGACGCCACCTCGTCCTTCGCCACGCCCAGCCGCTCCGCCAGCCCGGCGCAGCCGAGACCCGTCCCCACCGCCGCCTTGCCCAGGATATCCCCAGCATTGTCCTCCAAGCCCATTAGAATGTTTTCTGGCTGGGTTTGCAGACAAGTTGCGAGGCGAGACGAATCGCCGAAATCATGCTGTCGGGCCGCGCAATGCCACGGCCGGCAATTTCAAAGGCGGTGCCATGATCAGGGCTGGTGCGCACAAAGGGCAAACCCAGCGTCACATTCACACCCTCACGGAAATCAATCATTTTTAACGGAATCAACCCCTGATCGTGATACATGCACACGACGCCGTGGTAGTCCCTCCGGCAAGCCTGGTAAAAAAGTGTGTCCGCAGGCACGGGCCCGGTAAAGGACCCCGAAAACTCATCGTTCAACTGCTCGACCGCTGGCCCGATCACCTCCTGCTCCTCTGTCCCCAGACGCCCATCCTCGCCGGCGTGGGGGTTGAGCCCCGCCACCGCCAGGCGCGGGTGCGCATGCCCGCGAGCGCGACAGAAATCATACAGCAAACGCCCCGTACGAACGATCCCCTCCTTCGTGACTCGTCCGGGCACCTCGCGCAGGGGCACGTGGATGGTGACCAATGCCACCGTGAGATGCGGGCCGGTGAGGCACATGGTAAAGTCCAACGTTTCAAAGGTCCGGGCGAAAAACTCTGTCTGCCCCGGAAAATCAAAACCCACGTCATACATCAACGCCTTGCTCACGGGGCCCGTCACCACACCTTGGATGTCACCCCGGCGAATCAACGCCACCGCCTCCTCCAGGGCCTCCATCGCCCGCATCGCCGACTCCTTGCCCGGCTCGCCGACACGGATTCCCTCCGAATTGCCAATCACCCGGTAACGGGCCGTCGTCGGCAGTAATCCCGAATTGAGGGCCTCGACAATGATTTCCGGCCCCACGCCGGCGGGATCGCCGATGGTGAGCCCAAGGACGGGCCGGACGTCGGTCGATGCTTCGGTCAAGCCAATGGATGAAGGAGATGCTTCCATACCCATCGTTTACCACAATTCGCTCCCCACTCCAAGGGAAAGCAGGAGCCAACCCGAAAATTAAAAATGTGTGGGTCTGGGTAGCTATCTGCTTTCTCATGCGCTGATTCGCTTCGCGGGAAGGCGACCAATGATCGCCTCCACGGGGTTGTGCTCGCACGCTACCGCGCTCAAGGTGGGCTTTGAGGCGATTGGAAGTGCAAGAGGGGCGAAAGATCCAAGGGGATGGAGTGACGATCGCCGCTTGCTCTGCCGCCTTCCCGGCGTATCAATCCCGATGTCTGTGAATCGCACCGGATGTCTGGTTGCCGTGGTGGTGGTGGCAGCGGCCATGTTCACCGCCGCCCTCTATCTCTATTTCTTCACCTATCCCAAGCTCAAGGACTTGGCCGCCTCCAATCTGGCCTTCGAACTGGACCGACGCATCGAAGCATTCCACCTTGAATTCAGAGAGTGGCCCAAGGGCGACGAAACCGACATCCTCCTCCAACTCCAAGGCGACAACCCGGGAAATCTCGTTTTCGTCACGCCCGATTTCCCCATCGAACGCAACCGCATCGTCGACGCCTGGGGCAACCCCGTCTTCTTCCAACCAGATGCAGAAGGACGCCCCTGGGCCATCTCCCCCGGACGCAGCGGCAAGCCCGGCACAAAAGATGACATCGACCGCACCGTCGCCGCAGAAAAGGCACACACCGTTTTTCCCGACGGCACACCTCCTTTCACCCCGATCCCGGCGGAAAATGTCCCGAGAGTCGACGGCCCCGCCACCACCACTCCCTGACCGCAGGTTCCCAAACCGTAGGCCACCGCTCCCTCCCGCCCCATGAAACCCTACCTCGATCTGCTCCGCCAGGTGCTCGAACACGGCACCCCGAAAACCGACCGCACGGGCACAGGCACGCTCTCGCTCTTCGGAGCCCAAACCCGCTACCCCCTCGCCGAAGGGTTCCCCCTCGTCACCACCAAAAAACTCCACCTGCGCTCGATCATCCACGAATTGCTGTGGTTCCTGCGCGGCGACACCAACACCCGCTACCTGCGCGACAACGGCGTCACCATCTGGGACGAATGGGCCGATGCCGACGGCAATCTCGGCCCCGTCTATGGCCGCCAATGGCGGTCGTGGCCGCAGCCCGACGGCAAAACCATCGACCAGATTGCCGAGGTCATTCACCAAATCCGCACCACCCCCGACTCCCGCCGCCTCGTAGTCAGCGCCTGGAATGTCGGCGAGGTGCCGCACATGGCACTCCCCCCCTGCCACCTTCTTTTCCAATTCTACGCCGCCGAGGGACGACTCTCCTGCCAGCTCTACCAGCGCTCTGCCGACCTGTTCCTCGGCGTTCCTTTCAACATCGCCTCCTACTCCCTGCTTACCCACATGATCGCGCAGGTCACCAAGCTCGAGCCCGGCGACTTCGTCCACACCTTCGGCGACGTCCACCTCTACACCAACCACCTCGAACAAGCCCGCCTCCAACTCTCACGCGACCCACGCCCCCTGCCACGCCTCGTGCTCAACCCAGAGGTCACCCACATCGATTCCTTCCGCTTCGAGGATATCTCCATCGAGGATTACCACCCCCATCCCGCCATAAAGGCGCCCGTCGCCGTATGAGTAGCCAACCCACGCTCACCGCCATCGCCGCCCTCGACCCCGATCGCATCATCGGACGCGATGGCACGCTGCCCTGGCACCTGCCCGAGGATCTGCGCCTTTTCAAATCAATCACCATGGGAGCCACTCTCGTCATGGGCCGCAAAACCTGGGACTCCCTGCCCCGCAAGCCCCTCCCCGGACGCCCCCACATCGTTCTCAGCCGAACGCTCGAAAACACCCCCGAGGGCGTCGATGTCGTCCGCTCCGCCGAGGATCTCTCAGCCCGAATCGCCCGCTCGCCCGGCCCGGTATTCCTCATCGGCGGCGAAGCCCTCTACCGCCTCCTCCTGCCACGCTGCCATTCCCTCATTCTCACCCATGTGTTCGCGCGCCACCCAGGCGACGCCCGATTCCCGGAATTCGAACACGCCTTCGAGCCCGTCGAAACCCTCGCCGAGACCGCCGACTTTCGCACCCTTCGTTACCAGCCCGCCACACCGCCGGCCGGAAAAAACTCCACGCCATGACCCGACGGCACCGGCTCCAAGACCAGGAAATCGACCCGGAGGCCATCAATGCCGTGCACCAGGTCTACCGCGATCTGGAGCAAATCCCCATCCAGCGCCACTGCACCGGCCGCGCGGATTGCTGCCGCTTCGCCCTCACCGGCCAAACCCCCTTCCTCACCCGAGGCGAAGCCTTCATCGCACACGCAGCCTGGCGCAAAGCCGGCGGCGGCCCCCTACCCCCCTCCGATGCCCAAGGCTCATGCCCCTTCCTCCGCCAAGGCCGCTGCCGCATCCACCAAGACCGCCCCTTCGCCTGCCGCACCCATTTCTGCTCCGCCGCCGGCGGCCCCCACCCCAGAAAATCCGTCCGCCACCTCATCCAACAGCTCGAACACATCGACTCCCTCCTCGGTGGTTCCGGAAGCGAAAACATTTACACTGCAATTCAACGCTTTTCGCGGAAAAACAAATTGATCGGCAGGGCTGATTCCCGGCGCCGCAAAAAATAGAATGAACGAGCCACCGCGAGCCTGCCTATACACTTTTTCGCTGCTTGGGCAAATAAGTCAGCGAAGGAAGCCATCACTCGTCAATCATCCCCTTCGACCTTCCACCACCCCGGCACACAACCCACCAACACGGAAAAACCATCGCTCTGCGCCCCTGTGCGGGGCTACCCGTGTTCGCCGCCTGCGAGCGAGCGCACCCCACAAGCAATTGGCCCTAAATAAATCTCGCAAAGCACTGCTAAACAATAATCCTTGCGACTTTTTCCTTATTTCGCCATTTTGCGCATC